>JBFHFG010000030.1:0-12320 GCA_041583815.1 Halovulum sp. | reverse complement strand
GTCGATGGCGGTCGCCTATGCAGCGCACGGCATCCGGGTCAACGCCATCGCCCTTGGGTCGGTCCTGTCGACCAGCTTGCAGTCCGCGCTGAAAGACCGCCGCGACCTGCAGGAGAACCTGACCGCCGTCACGCCCCTTGGCCGTATCGGCGAGGCCGACGAGGCCGCCGAGGCCGCGATGTTCCTTGCCTCGGACAGCGCCAGCTTCGTCACCGGCCAGATCCTGGCGGTCGACGGCGGCCGCACCATGCTGGACCCGATGGATACGCCCGCCCACTAGGGGGCAGAGCGTAGCAACATTCCGTATAGGTCACGCGGATCGTCGGGGTCCGCCAACAGGTCGAGCATCTGGCAATGCCCGGTGCGCGCAACCAGTTCGCGGACATAGCCCAGCGCCGAGAAATCCTCGATCGCGAAGCCGACGCTGTCGAACAGCGTGATCTGGTTCGTGTCTCGCCGCCCCTGCGCCTGGCCGGTGATGACCTGCCACAGTTCGGTCACCGGGTGGTCGTCGTCCAGCTGCTGGATCTCGCCCTCGATACGGGTCTGGGGCGGGAACTCGACGAAGATGTCGCTGCGCAGCAGGATGTCCCGGTGCAGTTCCGTCTTGCCCGGACAGTCACCGCCGATGGCGTTGATGTGCACGCCGCTGCCGATCATGTTGTCGGTCAGGATCGTCGCGTACTGCTTGTCGGCGGTGCAGGTCGTGATGATCTGCGCGCCCGCCACGGCCTCTTGCCCGGTGGTGCAGCTTGTAACGTGCAGACCCGCACCCCTCAGGTTCCGTGCCGCCTTTTCGGTCGCTGCCGGGTCGATGTCGTAGAGCCGCACCTCCTCGATCCCCAGCATGGCGCGGAAGGCCAGCGCTTGGAACTCGCACTGCGCACCGTTGCCGATCATCGCCATGACCTTTGCGCCCTTGGGGGCCAGGTGCCGCGCCGCCATGGCCGAGGTCGCTGCCGTGCGCAGCGCGGTCAGCAGCGTCATCTCGGTTAACAGCGCCGGATAGCCGGTATCCACGTCCGAGATCACGCCGAACGCAGTCACCGTCTGGTGCCCGGTACGGACATTCTTCGGATGACCGTTGACGTATTTGAACGCATAGGCGTTGCCGTCGCTGGTCGGCATCAGTTCGATCACGCCCTCGGGCGAATGCGCGGCAATGCGGGGCGTCTTGTCGAAGGAGTCCCAGCGGCGGAAGTCGGCCTCGATCCGGTCGGCAAGCTCGGTCATCATGCGCTCTGCCCCGACGTCGCGGACCATGCGCATCATGTTGTCCACACTGACGAAGGGCACCATCGCCAGTTTCGACGGGGCGGGCGGGATAAAGGCGTTCATCGGCATCTCCGTCAATGGCTGCGGGTCGGTCGGTCGAGGATGCGGCGGCCCATCAGGCTGGCGGTCAGGTCCACCATCAGCCGCGCGGTGCGGCCGCGTTCGTCGAGGAAGGGGTTCAGTTCGACAAGGTCGAGCGAGGTAACGAGGCCGCTGTCGTGCAGGCGTTCCATGATCAGGTGCGCCTCGCGTACGGTCGCGCCGCCAGGGACGGTGGTGCCGACCGCCGGGGCAATCTCGGGATCGAGGAAATCCACATCCAGAGAGACATGCAGTAGCCCATTCGCCGCCGCGACCCTTTCCAGGTACGGCTCCAGCAGCCGCAGCACGCCGTGGGTGTCGATGGCGCGCATGTCGTGGGTCACGAAGGGCTGTTCTGCCAGACGCTCCACCTCGGTCTGGTCGACCGACCGCAGGCCCATGAAACAGACATTCGCAGGGTCGATGCTGGCGCCCAGCGGTGGAAACAGCCCCTCGAACCCCGGTTGGCCGGTGACATAGGCCAGCGGCGTGCCGTGCAGGTTGCCGCTGCGCGTGGTGTCGGGTGAATGCAGATCGGGGTGCGCGTCCAGCCAAAGGACGAATAGCGGACGGCCCGCTTCGTCCGCATGACGCGCGACGCCCGCGACGGTGCCGGCGGACAAGGCATGATCCCCGCCCATGAACACCGGGAACCCCTCGCGCGCGGATTTCCATGCGGCGTCGGTCAATGCCTCGGTCCAGCCGGCTATCGCGCCCAGGTGCTTGACGGCAGGCGGACCGGCGGGGACGTCGGCGGGACGGGCGGCAATGTTGCCGCGATCCTGGACCGTCCGGCCCAGACCGGTCAACGCGGCCACGATCCCCGCGGTGCGCAGGGCGTCAGGGCCCATGATGCATCCCGGCCGCCCTGCGCCGTCCTGCACCGGTGCCCCGAGAAGAATGCATTTGCCATTGTTCATTGTCGCGCCCGCCATTTGCCTCCGGCGCAGGATGGCGCAGCTTTGCTGTATCCAGATAGTTGGATTTATGCGCAAATGACGCAGGAAACTGCACAATTTGGAGGCCAAGACTATCGATTTGGACAATTACACGCCCGATGCCACCGACCGCCGCCTGATTGCGGCGCTTCGCAGAGACGCCCGCCAGCCTGTCTCGTCACTGGCGGCCGCACTGGGATTGTCGCGGGCAACGGTGAAGGCCCGCATCGACCGGTTGGTCGAAGCAGGGGTAATCAGCCGCTTCACGGTTGAACTGGGCACCGGACAAGAGGACGACAGCATCCGCGCAATCGTTCTGATCGAGCTTGAGGGCAGTCTGTCGCGCGCCGTGATCCGCGCTTTGTCGGCGCTGACTCAGGTGGCGAAACTGCATTCAACCAACGGCACCTGGGACCTTGTAGCCGAACTTGCGTGCAATGATCTGCGAGATTTCGATGCGGCGTTGCGCCGTATCCGGGAGGTTCCCGGCGTGGTCAGCAGCCAGTCCTGCCTGTTGCTGGACACCATCGGCTGACCGATCCGCCCGAGGGGTATGTCTCCTCGGGGGCGGACTGCGGCGGTCGGGAGGCCGCCGCGCGTAACTCAGGCCTCGTCGTCGTCCGACTCGTCCGACTTCGGCAGGTTGAAAAGGCTTTCGGCGTCGAACTGCTTTTCGGGCTCGTCCTCGTCGTCCTTCTTTGTGAGGCTGAAGGTTTCCAGCCCCGAGATGTTCGACGGCATCCGCGGCTCGTCTTCCATCGACAGCGCCTGCTCGGTCGAAACCAGCTTCATGCGCTCGGTGTCGTCCATGCCTTCACCGGTAGCTGCGGCGCGCTTCGCGGCCTTGGCCACGGCGGCGTCCAGTTCGACCTGCTTGGTCAGTCCCAGCGCGACTGGGTCGACCGGCTGGATGTTGGCGATGTTCCAGTGTGTCCGCTCGCGGATCGACTGGATCGTCGGCTTGGTGGTGCCGACCAGCTTCGAGATCTGGCCGTCGGTCAGCTCGGGGTGGAACTTCACCAGCCACGCGATCGCGGCCGGGCGGTCCTGACGCTTGGACAGCGGGGTGTACCGCGGGCCCTTGCGCTTGGTCTCGCCCTCGGCGGCGGGGTTGTGCATCAGCTTCAGGTTGGCGCGGGGGTTATCCTCGCAGCGCTTGATCTCTTCGGAGGTCAGCTGGTGATTCGCGATCGGGTCGAACCCCTTGATCCCCACGGCGACCTCGCCGTCGGCGATGCCGTTCACCTCGAGCTCGTGAAGGCCACAGAACTCGGCGATCTGCCTGAACGTCAGGGTTGTGTTCTCGACCAGCCACACAGCCGTAGCCTTCTGCATCAGGGGCAGTGCCATTTTTCGTCGTCCTTGTCTCAAAACACGGGTTTCCCGAGGAAAACCGCGGGGCATTTGCCGTTTTTGCAGTTTGTCGGGGAATGCAAACGGGTGTATACCCGTAATCGACAAACAGGGAAAGGGGGCTTCCGATGAAGCGGGTCCTGTCTTTGTTTTTCCTAGTTGCGCTGTGCGCGCGTGTCGAAGCGGAAGATACCGGAAACTTCGACTATTACGTTCTCTCGATGGGTTGGACACCTGCCCTCTGCGCTTCGGCAGACTCGGGCAATTGCGCCAGCCAGACCGAACACGGGTTCATGCTGCGCGGGTTCTATCCGCGCTTCGAAGAGGGCATGCCGTCCTTCTGCCTCAGCGGCGCCACCGGGCCGTCGCGCGCCTATGCCGACAAGATGGCCGACATCATGCTGAGCGGCGACCGTGCCTGGTACATGTGGAAAAAGCACGGAAGCTGTTCAGGGCTTGAGGGCGACACCTATCTGCGGGCGGCACGCTATGCGTACGAGTCTATCACGCAGCCCTGGTCGCTGAAGGAACTGGACGAAGCAGTCGAGGTTCCGCTGGATGCGATCCGTGACACGATCCTGATGCTGAATCCGGAACTTCCGGCCGAAGGCATCGCCGTGACCTGCGAGAATGGCCGCATGAGCGATATCCAGATCTGTCTGGGCAAGGATCTGACCCCGCGCAGTTGCGCGGCCGAGATCCGCACCTCGTGCCAACAGGAAAAGGTCGCCATCGCACCGCTGATGCCGCAGGGCTGAACCTAGCCCTCGGCGACGTCCAGCACGATCTTGCCAACGTGCGCCGAGGATTCCATCCGGGCGTGCGCCGCGGCCGCCTCGGCCAGTGCGAACTGGCGATCCATCACCGGCGCGATCCGGCCTGCGGCCAGCAGTGGCCAGACCTCGCGCTCCAGTTCTTCGGCGATGGCGGTCTTGGCTGCCACCGATTGCGGACGCAGGGTGGAGCCGGTGATCGTCAGCCGTTTGACCATCGCGGGCGCAAGGTTCAGCTCTACCTTCGGGCCCTGCAGGAAGGCGATCATCACCAGCCGCCCGTCCGGGGTGAGAAGCTTCAGGTCGCGTGCGATATAGTCGCCGCCCACCATGTTCAGGCTGACATCGATCCCCTGCCCGTCCGTCGCCTGTTTCAGCACCTCGACATAATCCTGCGCGCGGTAGTTCACCGCCCGTTCGGCCCCCAGCGCCTCGCAGGCGGCGCATTTCTCGTCCGTGCCGGCGGTGGTGAAGACCCGTGCGCCGCGCAGCTTTGCCAACTGGATCGCCGTCGTGCCGATTCCCGAGGATCCGCCGTGCACAAGGAACCGCTCGCCAGCCTGCAACCGGCCGCGCTGGAACACGTTGCTCCAGACGGTGAAGAAGGTTTCGGGCAGAGCCGCCGCCCGCGCCAGGCTCAATCCCTCGGGCACCGGCAGGGCATGGGTCGCGGGAGTAACCACGTATTCGGCATAGCCGCCGCCGGGCAGCAAGGCGCAAACCGCGTCGCCCTCGGACCAGCGGCTGACGCCGGGGCCCACGGCGGCGACGTGGCCCGCGCATTCCAGGCCTGGCAGGTCCGACGCATCGGGCGGCGGCGCATAGCTGCCTGCGCGCTGCAGCGCGTCGGGGCGGTTGACGCCGGCATGGACGACACGGATCAGGATCTCTCCGGCGCCGGGGCGGGGCACGGGGCGCTCGACCGGTTTCAGAACCTCGGGTCCGCCGGGTTGCGAAATCTCGACGGCCGTCATTGTTGAGGGCAGGGTCATTCGGCGGTCTCCATCTCGGAACGGGCGAAATCCCAGTAGGCGGCGCGGGCTTTGCGCATCACCGGGCCGATCGGCAGGTCGCGATTCTCGAACCGGGTCACCGGCATCACCTTCGAGGCGTTTCCTGTCAGGAAAATCTCGTCTGCCTTGTGAAAATCCGACACGCTGAGCGAGGTTTCGACAACCTCGTGCCCGGCGTCGCGCAGCAGGCCGATAACACGCGACCGCGTGATCCCGGCCAGGAAGGTTCCGTTCGGCACCGGGGTGAACACCACCCCGTCGCGCACCATGAATACGTTGGTCGAGGCGGTCTCGGCCACGTTATCTTCCAGGTCCAGCGACAACGCGTTGTTGAAACCGCGCTTGCGGGCGTCGGCGATGATCCGGGCGTTATTCGGGTAAAGGCAGGCGGCCTTGGCCTCGGTCAGGGCGGTGTCCTGCCGCGGCCGGCGGAAGGGCGAGACGGTCAGCGACAGACCGGTCGGCGCGGGCATCGGCAGATCCTCGATGCAGATCGCGAACGCCGTCGACGACGGTTCGGCATCAATCAGCGCGGGCGATGCTTCGGTCGACCACATCATCGGTCGCAGGTAAAGCGCTGCGCCGGGGGCGAAACGCTTGACGCCCTGCCGGATCAGCGCGGCGATCTCGGGTCCCTCCATCACCGGGTCCATGCCCATCGCCCGGGCCGAGCGGGCCAGCCGGGCGCAGTGCGGCTCCAGGTCCGGGATCATGCCGTCGAAGGCGCGGGCGCCGTCGAACACCAGGGTGCCCTGCCAGGTGCCGTGATCGGCGGCGCCGAGGATCGGAAGGTTGCCTTGGTGCCAGCTGCCCTTGAACCAGGTTTGCGCGACGGTGCCCATTGCCATGCGAGGTGCCTCTTTATTCCGGCGCCGTCGTGCGCGGCGTCTTCCGGCGCGCATATTCGCGCCGGCCTTGCCGGGGTGCAACCCCGGTCCGGCAGGCTAGTGACGCCAGCGGCCGGGCAGGTCGGGACTGGCGGCGCCGGGCGCGCGAATACCGCTGAGCAGACGGCCCGGACCAGCCATGAATGCCCGCCCCAGCGGGTTCTCGCGTACCGCCGCCTTCACCTTCTCGAACTGCATCACGTCGTCGATGCGGCGGTCGATGAAGCTGCGCGTGTCGGCGTGGTCCGGGCTGTCGTCGCCCAGCCAGTACAGCACGCAGGAGGAATAGACCGCCGACAGGGTCATCCGCTTTGTATACCAGTTCACATCCTCGGAGCTGTCGCCCAGCGCGGTCCAAATCGTGTCGGCGGTATGCCAGACGGCGCGCGCCCCGTCGCCAGCGTGAATCGGCAATGCGAACAGGGCAGCGGCGCGGCGCACGGCCTCGCGCTGTGGCGCCACGATTTCCAGCCGCAGGGCCACCGCGTGCGCGACCCGCTCGGAAAACCGCATCGCGGACAGGTCCGAAGCAGCCAGCCGCCTGGCCAGCGCGTCGTCGTTCACATTGTGGAAGGCCAGCGCCAGATCCACCCCGCCGCGCGGAAAAGCCAGGCGCGCCAGTTTCGGATCGACGCCGGAATCGCGGGTCGCGTCGGCCAGGGTGCGATCGGTCCAGCCATCGAAGGCGACGTTGGGCAGCGCGGCCTCCAGCACGGCTTCGCGCACCTGCGCGACGGTGTCGGCGGTATCTGTGTGATCGTCTGTCATGCGTACTCTCGTCCGAATAAGATCATCTGCATCGCAGGGCTGCCGGGTGTGGACAGGGCCGCGTGTCATTGCTATATAGCCGCTTCCTGCGAGATTTCGAAACTCAACCGACGGAAAGGTGGTGAAAACCAGTGCAGGTACAGGTACGCGACAACAATGTCGACCAGGCGCTCCGGGCTCTGAAGAAGAAGCTTCAGCGCGAAGGTGTGTTCCGCGAGATGAAGCTTCGGCAGCATTTCGAGAAACCCTCGGTGAAGCGAGCCCGCGAAAAGGCCGAGGCCGTTCGCCGTGCGCGCAAGCTCGCGCGCAAGAAAGCGCAGCGCGAAGGGCTTCTTTAAGTCGGCATTGCCGCGTTATGCGGGCCTTCGCGCCCGCCAAGACGAGCCCCGGGCGTTTGCTGCGGGGCTTTGTCGTTTCTGCCTTCAGCTCCACAGGATAGCCGACAATGCCCGGAACCGACGGTCGAAGGATCTATGCGATCGGCGACGTCCACGGTTGCCTTGACCAGCTGAACACGCTGCTCGACCGAATCGCCGCGGATCTCGACAAACGCCCACATGATTCACCGCTGATCGTCTTTCTTGGCGACTACGCGGATCGCGGGCCGGACAGCAGGGGCGTTCTGGACCGGTTGATAAGGCTGGATGCCAGCACGCTTCCCACTGTCTTCCTGCTGGGCAATCACGACCACATGTTCCTTGAGTACCTGAAGGACCCCGGCCCCAAGGCGACGGATCGGTATCACTGGCTCAGCGGGCCGCTGGGCGGGACGCAGACGCTGGCATCCTACGGCGTGACGACCAGCCTGCTGTCGCCGCGACGGGCGCATGACGCGTTCGTCCGCTCAGTTCCCGAAAGCCACGTGCAGTTCCTGAGCACCGCCCGCCTGTTCGCTCGCGTCGGCGGATATTACTTCGTTCATGCAGGCATCCGCCCGGGTGTCCCGCTTGAGCGCCAGATGATGAACGACCAGATCTGGATCCGGGAGCCCTTCCTGTCCGACACCACCCCCCATCCTGCGGTGGTCGTGCATGGCCACACGCCGGTCAAGCGGGTCGAGAATCACGGCAATCGAATCGGTGTGGACACGGGCGCCGTCTTCGGCGGTCAGTTGTCTTGCCTGGTTCTGCAAAATCGCCAGCAGGCAATCCTGACCGACGCCGGGCCGGTCGAGTTGCCGATCCTGCGCTAGCGGTTAGCGCATTCCGGCCAGCACGCGCACGAAGGTCAGCATGTCCTGCGTTGCGCCAAAGCGGCCAAGGTCCTCGTGGCCGCCACCCTCGTAGGTCTTCATGAATTTCGGCTCCTGCGCCGAGGTGAACAACTCCTGCGCCTGTCTCAGCGGCACACGGTCATCGGCGGTGCCGTGCAGGATCAGCAGCGGCGCGCCGACCTCGTCGATATGGCCCTGGGTCTCGTACTCCTCGCCGGCCAGCATCCAGCATCCGGGCAGCAACCCGATCAGACCGGTTGTCGCGTCACACAGGCGCGTAAAGGGCGCTTCGAGGATGACGGTCAATTCCTCCTGCTCAGCCGCAAGCCGGGCGGCGATGGCTGCGCCCAGCGAGAACCCGTAGATCACCCGCTTGTTCTCGTCGATGGGAGATGGAAACAGCTGGTCCAGACCGGCATAAAGCCTGCGCGCATCGCGGAACAGCGCCGCCTCGGACGGCTCGCCGGGCTGGGCGCCGCCGCCGCGATAGGCCATTGCGGCAATGCCGAACCCTGCCTCGGCTATATCGCGCAGTCGCGGCTCATAGACCGAAAGCGCACCGACATCGCCCATGAAATAGATGAATACCGGATGCCCCGGCTCGGGCTGCGTGACCCAGACCTCCAGCGCGGGGTCCTCGCCATGGGCTGGCAACAGTTCGACACTGGTGCGCGGCAGGTCGGCAGGGCCGGCGCCGGTCTCGGTGAACAGGTAGATGAAATCTGTCCGCAGCGCCCAGAGCGAGCCGACGAAGATCCCGACAAGCAGCACGACAACCGCGGCAAGACGCCCCAACGCCTCCATCAGTTTGCCAGGCCCAGGGCTTCGGGGGGCAGCGCCTTGTCCGAATCGTACTCGTAGACGTATCGGTCCTCGACAATGGACAGGCGTGCGACCTGCTGGCGCAGTTTTTCGGGATAGAAGCTGTTTTCGAAACGGGGCAGGCCATCAACATCGTTCAGGACGTCGATCGTGTGCGTCGTGCAGAACGATTTGGGCGACGGACCTTGCGCCTGCGCGCGCCGCAGCGTCGCCTCGGCCACCTGTCGCGATACCGGGATCTTCTGGACATGCACGAAATGGGACAGGCGGGCGTGGTAGCGTTCGTAATAGTCGATCATGCGGTCTGTTGCGCCGTAATGAATATCGCCGCGCTCAGGCATCTCGCGATGCTCAAACGTGCCGGCGGGATCGTAGATTACCCGTTCTGAAGCATTTATGAACAGCGCGGTATGCGCGGCGCGCCCGGTCCGGGTCGACACCATGGAAACCACGGCGACATAGGGGTCGTCGGTCGTCGAATAGCGGGCGCGCGCGATTTCCTCGGAGGGGGCGCCGACTTCGACCGCACAACCGGCCAGCACGATCAGCATCAGAACCGGGGCAATCAGCCGACCAAGGCGCATCCGCTTGTCCTCTGTCAGGAGCTTCGCGCCTGGCGCGTACACTCCGCCTGAATCCTCTCGTAGTCCGCGCCGTACCGTTCGTTGAATTCGATAATCGTCGGGTCGTCGAACTGTGCGCCCTTCGATAGCACGTCCATCAGGCTCAGCAACGCCGGGACGCCCCGCGCGCCGAAACCTTCTTCGAAGCGTGTCAGGATGCACACGGCACGGACCCGTCGCTGCTGGTCGGACAAACCCGCCACCAACGATCCGGGAACCTGCGCATGAAAGCGGTCCGACATCGTCAGGAAACGGCTGACCGCCGCCGAATCGACCGCTGCCGCGGGACCGGTCACCAACATCCATCCCAGCAGCAGTGCCGGGATGCAGAACAGGCGACCGGGGCGCCCGTCGGCGCAGACCATCAGGAGTTGAAGACAGCCAGGAAGATCAGGATGGCTGCGCTGATGCCGAACAGCCAGATCCAGAACTTGATGAAGCCCTCGAACGTTTTTTCCTGTTCGGTGATGTCCATCTTGCCGTGCTCGTGTTCCGACATGTGCCGTGATCTCCGGTTGCAAAGCCTTAGCGTTGCCGCTCCATTACGCAAAGCGTACCAGATTGTCACGCCCTAAGCGAAGCATCCGCTGTTTGCCATGCCCACGCACCGTCATCGCGGCGGGTGCGCGTGGCGCGACCGGTCTGCAGCAAGTGGTTCAGGTGACCGATCGCCTCGACCAAGGCCAGGCCGTACTCGGCTTCGCCGATCTCGCGCTTGTACAGTACCGGAAAGCAGTCGTTCGCAGTACGTGCCTGCGCGAGATGCGATTCCAGCCGCGTCAGCGCGCCCTCGTGATTGGCGATCAACTGGCCCAGCCGCTCGGGCAGGCCATAGAACGGCAGCTTGTGACCGGGCAGAACGAAATGCCGGTCGGTGGCCAGCACCTTCAGCCGCTGGCAGCTTTCAAGCCATTCGCCCACCGGATCGGCGTCGGGCTCGGTTGGATAGACCCCCAGGTTGGGCGAGATTCCCGGCAGCACCTGGTCGCCCGCCAGCACAAGCGTGCCGTCCGCAGACCAGAATGTCGCATGTTCGGGCGCGTGGCCGTTGCCGGTATGAACAGTCCAGTCGCGTCCGCCCAAGCGCACGGTCTGCCCGTCGACCAGGCGGCGAAAACCCAGCGGAATCGGGTGCACGACATCGGCGAAGTTGAACGGTCGGTCCGCGATCCGCTTTTCCAGCAGCGGGGCGGGCATGCCGCCGCCGCGCAGGAACGCGACCTGCTGCGCCGAGATTTCCTCCTGTACGTCCAGTGTCAGCATCCGTGCCATCAACCACGCGGTACGCGTGGCCCAGACCTCGGCGCCGCGTTCGGCGAACCAGCCGGCCATGCCGACGTGATCGGGGTGGTGGTGCGTCAGAACAACGCGGAGGACCGGACGCCCCTGCAGTGGACCGGCCAGAACCTTTTCCCACAAGGCGCGGGTCTTGGCGGTGTGAAAGCCGGTATCGACCACGGTCCAGCCGTCCCCTTCATCCAGGGCATAGACATTGACGTGGTCCAGCTTCATCGGCAGCGGCAGGCGCAGCCACAGGATGCCGGGCGCGACCTCGCACGCGTCGCCCAGCCCCGGCGCGTCACCGTGCGGAAAGCGGATCGTGTCCGCGGCACCGTCCATCATGCGACTTTCATGCGGCCATCACCGCGCCAGCGCCGTCGCATCGAGCGCGTACAGGTCCGCCGCCCCGGCCACAGCCTCGGCACACAGCGCGGCGACTTCGGGCAGCATCCGGCGCACGGCAAAGCGTGCCAGCGGAATGCGGTCCGCATCGGCCAGCCCCGCCCTCAGCAGGTAGTGCCCGCCCAGGACCAGCGCGAAGGCACGCAGGAACGGCACCGCCCCGGCGAAACGGTCGTTCAGCTCGGCACCCAGCATCGCGTCCAGCGCGTCTGACAGGGCGTCGGTCGCGTTACGTAGCCCGACCGACAAGGCCGGGTGCGGACCGGCGGCGGCTTCGGCGGTGGCCTCGACCTCGGCCAGCAGGGCCCGCGCCGCAGTGCCGCCATCCATCAGCTTGCGTGCCACAAGGTCCATCGCCTGGATGCCATTGGTGCCTTCGTAGATCGCTGTCACACGAACATCGCGGTAGAACTGGGCCGCGCCGGTTTCCTCGACAAAGCCCATGCCGCCATGGACCTGCACGCCCAGTTCCGAAACCCTGCAGCCGGTGTCTGTCCCGAAAGCCTTGGCGATCGGCGTCAGAACCGCCCCCCGCGCGGCCCAGTCGTCGCCCTGCCCGGCCTTGGCCATATCCAGGCTCAGCGCGCAATCCAGGCAGATCGCGCGCGCCATCTCGGTCTGTGCCTTCATCGTCATCAGCATCCGGCGCACGTCCGCATGATCCAGGATGGAACCAGTGCCGCCTTCGATCATCGGCCGGCCCTGCTTGCGTTCCAGCGCATAAGCCAGCGCCTTTTGATAGGCCGCCTCAGCCTGACTGAGGCCCTCGACCCCCACGCCAAGCCGCGCGTTGTTCATCATCGTGAACATTGCGGCCATGCCGCCATGAGGTTTGCCGACCAGCCACCCCCTGGCGCCGTCGAACTGCATCAACGCCGTGGGCGAGCCGTG
>JBFHFG010000029.1:0-12469 GCA_041583815.1 Halovulum sp. | reverse complement strand
CGCTGGTACTTGCCAGCGTCGGCATTGGCCCAGGTCTCCAGCGCGGGCGTGGCCGAGGCAAGGATTACGGATGCCTTGCAGATCGACGCCCGCAGGACGCCCATGTCGCGGGCATGGTAAAGCGCGCCGTCCTCCTGCTTGTAGGAACTGTCGTGTTCCTCGTCCACGACCAGCAGGCCAAGGTCGCGGAACGGCAGGAACAGCGCCGAGCGGGCACCGACGACAAGCTGCGCCTGCCCTTCGGCGACGGCGTTCCAGCAGCGGCGGCGCTCGGCCTGGGTGACTCCGGAATGCCATTCGGCGGGCTTGGCGCCGAACCGTTCCTCTACCCGGTCGAGGAAGGCCCCGGTCAGCGCGATCTCGGGCAGCAGCACCAGCGCCTGACGTCCTTGCGACAACGCCTCGGCCACGGCTTCCAGGTAGACCTCGGTCTTGCCCGACCCTGTGACGCCCTTGAGCAGCGTAGTCGAGTAGCGCCTTGTGGCGACGGTCGCGCGCAGCGCATCGGCAGCGCGGGTCTGGTCCTCGGACAGCGAACGTCCGGGCTGGCTGCCGTCCAGCCGGTCATAGGGCCGGTCGCGCGGTTCGGGCACGCGCACCAGAACGCCTTGCGCTTCGAGCCCCTTCAGCACCGAGGACGACACCCCGGCCAGTTGCGACAGCTCGCTTGGCGCGAAGCCCGCACCGCCGTGTTCCTCCAGCACGTCCAGCACACGAGCGCGGGCGGGGGTCACACGGTCCGGCTCACCATGTCCCCGGCGCAGCACGTCGCGGGTGCCGGGTGGCTGGCCAAGGCCGGGGCAGCGGGTGGCAAGGCGCAGCATCATCGACAGCGGCGTCAGGGTGTAGTCGCTGGCGCGGGTCAGGAACTCGCGCATCTCGGGGCGCATGGGCGGCACGTCCAGCACGCCCGCCACGCGGCGGATCTTCGCCGGGTCGAAACTGCCCTCGCCCGCCCCCCAGACGACGCCCACGACCTTGCGCGGCCCCAGCGGAACCATGACGAAATCGCCCGTGGACACACCGCCCTCGGGCGCCTTGTAGTCCAGCACCCGGTCGATCGGCTCGGCCGTCAGCACGCCGACAAGCGCGCCTTCCTGGAAACCCTTGCCGTGGCTCACGCGAAGAGCCGATTCGGGTGTTCCACCCGTCCCGCCGTTCCGATAGACTCCGCGCCCGAGGCCCTGAGGCATACCAGAGAGAGCATCATGAAATTCTTCGCCGACACCGCCGAAATCGACGACATTCGCGAACTTGCGGACCTCGGTCTGCTCGACGGTGTGACCACCAACCCCTCGCTTATCATGAAGTCGGGTCGTGATATCCTGGAAGTCACCAAGGAGATCTGCGACATCGTCGACGGCCCGGTCAGCGCCGAAACCGTCGCGCTGGACGCCGAGGGCATGATCGCCGAGGGCCGCAAGCTGGCCCAGATCGCCGACAACATCGCCATCAAGGTGCCGCTGACCTGGGACGGTCTGAAGGCCTGCAAGACGCTGAGCGACGAAGGCCGCATGGTCAACGTGACGCTGTGCTTCTCGGCCAACCAGGCGCTGCTGGCGGCCAAGGCGGGCGCGACCTTCATCAGCCCGTTCATCGGGCGTCTGGACGACATCAACATCGATGGAATGGAACTGATCCAGGACATCCGGGTGATCTATGACAACTACGGTTTCGAGACGCAGATCCTTGCCGCCTCGGTCCGGACCGTCAACCACATCACCGACGCCGCCCGCATCGGCGCGGACGTGGTGACCGCGCCGCCGGCGGTTCTGCAGAAGATGGCGGCCCACCCGCTGACCGACAAGGGGCTGGAATCCTTCCTGGCCGATTGGGCGAAGACCGGGCAGAAGATCCTCTGAGCCGGGACCCGGACGTGTCCGAAGCCCAGAAGCCAAGTTCGGCGTTGCGCAGCGAGATCCTGCGCAACCCCGACATGATCCTGTCCGACCGCGAGCTGATGAACGCCCTGCTGGGGGCCGACGGCCCCGGCGACGGCGGCCGCAAGATCGTCGATCTGCGCGGCAAGCTCGTCGACCGCCTGGAAGACCGGCTGGATCAGCTGGAGCATACCAACCGCACGGTGATCGCCGCCGCCTACGAGAACCTGGCCGGGACCAACCAAGTGCATCGCGCCGTTCTGGCCCTGTTGGAGGCCGCGGATTTCCGTGGTTTTCTGACCGCGCTGGGCGACGAGGTGACGCATATCCTGTCGATCGACGCGATCCGCCTTGGGATCGAGACCGCCAATGCCCCGACCGGCACCGCACTGGGCCCCAAGGGTGATCTGGCCGAGTTGGTCATCGCCCTGCCCCGTGGCGGCGTGAACGCCTACCTGGCGACCGGCGCGGACCAGCCGGTTCGCCGCGTCACCCTGCGCCGCGCGACCGGCGTGTCGGACGACCTGTTCGGCGGCGAGGGCTGGATGCAGTCCGAGGCGGTGCTGCGGCTGGACCTGGGCCCGGGCACCAACCCGGCGCTGCTAACCATGGGCGCCGAGGATCCGCAGCGGTTCACCGCGGACCAGGCGACCGACCTGCTGACCTTTTTCGGAGGCGCGGTGGAACGGATGCTGCGCCGCTGGCTGGCGTGACTGTCAGGCCGGCGGCCTCTGACGGCGCGCAGGCGCTGTTGGACCGCTGGCTCTCGACGCTTGCGGGCGTCCGAAACATGAGCCCCGCCACGATCGAGGCCTATCGCCGCGACGTGGCGGGTTTCCTGGGATTTCTGAATGGATACTGGGGTGAACCGGCGGGCCGCGCCGCGCTGACCCGTGTCACCCCGCGCGACATGCGCGCCTGGATGGCACATGAACGGGGCCGGGATCTGTCCCCCCGTTCGCTGGCCCGTGCGTTGAGCGCGGTGAAAGGGTTCTATCGCTGGCTGGCCGAGGCCGAGGGCGTGGACTGCGCCGCCGTATCCTCGGCCCGCGCGCCCAAGCAGAAGCCGCGCCTGCCCCGCCCCGTGTCGGTCGAAGGCGCGGCGGCGGTGCTGGACCTTGCGGGTGGCATGCATGACGAACCCTGGATCGGCGCGCGCGACACCGCAGTGCTGACGCTGCTGTACGGCTGCGGACTGCGCATTTCCGAGGCGCTGGGCCTGACCGGCGCGGCACTGCCGCTGGGCGAAACCTTGCGGATTCGCGGCAAGGGCAACAAGGAGCGGTTGGTGCCGGTGATCCCGGTGGCGCGGTCCGCCGTCGCCGAATATGTCCGCGCCTGCCCCTGGCCGATTGCGGCGGATGAACCGGTGTTCCGGGGCGCGCGCGGCGGGCCACTGGATCAGCGGCAGATGCGCCGCGCGATGCAGACCCTGCGGCAGGCACTGGGCCTGCCCGCCACCGCCACGCCGCACGCGCTGCGTCACAGCTTTGCCACGCATCTGCTGGAACGCGGCGCGGACCTGCGCGCGATCCAGGAGTTGCTGGGCCATGCCTCGCTGTCGACGACGCAGGCCTATACTGCGGTGGACGAGGCGAGCCTGATGCGCACCTATCGCGCGGCCCACCCGCGCAGCCGGGGCCGCTGAGGCCCCTTGGCCCCTGTAAATCACGCAAACGTGTCAGGTCGTTAAGCGTCAAACGGTCCCACCCGTGGCAATCTGCCGCTGAATGCTGCGGCATCGAAACCAGAGGGGACTGCGCATGAATCGCCTACTGACCGTCACCACCGCGCTGCTGACGCTTTCCGTCTCGGCCGTCGCGGCGCAGGACTGCACCGCCGAGGGCGATGCATGGGACCTGGACGCGGACGGCGTCGCTGCGCTGTATGACTGTATCGAAAGCGCGATGGTCGACGGCTATACCGCCGGCGACAACGATGTCGCGCCTGTCTATCGCGACTGGACCGTCTCGTCGACGCGGCCCGCCGTGGCCGGACCACACGGTGAACGCTTTTTGCAGACCTTCGTGAACGCCACCGGCGCCGAGCAGTACCTGAAGTTCGAGGTCGGCACGTTCGAGATGCCCGCGGGGACCGTTCTGGCCAAGGAAAGTTTTACCCTGGCCGACGGCAAGGCTTCGGTCGGGCCGCTGTTCATCATGTCAAAGGTCGCCTCGGGCGAGGCGGATGAATACGACAACTGGGTCTATTCCGCGGTCCAGCCCAACGGCCAGGCGATGAAGATCAGCCAGAACTTCTGCCACGACTGCCATGCAGCGTTCGAGGACCAGGACAGCATGGGTTATCCGCTTGAGGAAGTGCGGGTCGGCACGGGGGGATGACCCCTTCCTCCGGACGCGGCCGGCGGGCGCGATCCTGCCGGCCGCCCGTTTGCGCCTGCGACACAAAAGTGCCATACGGCGCAAATGTCGCATTTCATCAAAGCCTTTTCCGTCCACCTGCTGACCGCCACCGGGGCGGCGCTTGCCCTGATGGCCATGCTGGCCGCGGGACGGGGCGACTGGCCGATGATGTTCCTGTGGCTGTTGTTTGCGCTGGTTGTCGATGGAATCGACGGCCCGCTGGCGCGCAAGGTTCGGATCGAGGTGCACGCCCCGCAATGGGACGGCGTGCTGCTGGACCTGATCATCGACTACCTGACCTACGTGATCATCCCCGCCTATGCCATGGTCGAGGCGGCGCTGATCGGCCCCGGCTGGAGCCTGGCCGCCGGGCTGATGATCTGCTGCACGGGCGTGATCTATTTCGCCGACACGCGAATGAAGACCAAGGACAACAGCTTTTCCGGCTTTCCCGGTTGCTGGAACATGGTGATCCTTGTGTTGTTCGCCGTCGATATCGGGTCCTGGGGCGCCATGCTGCTGATGATCGCCATTGCGCTGATGCAGTTCTTCCCGCTGAAATTCGTGCATCCGGTCCGCACCCGGCGCTGGCGTCCGGCCAACCTGACGGCGATGGCGGCCTGGTCAGGCGCGGCAGTATGGGAGGCGTGGACCTCGTTCGAGGCCCCTGCCATCGTCACCGCTGTCTTGGTCGGCAGCAGTTGTTACCTGTTCGCGGCGGGAATCCTGCAACAGGTCCTGCCGCAGCGGCGCGCCACTCGGGTCTAGGTCAGGGATAGGTTTCCAGCAAAGCCTGCGCCGCCTGTTCGGCCAGGGCGCGGGTGTCGTCGCCGACGGCCGTCAGGACGAACAGCAAGGCCCCGTCACGGTGCCAGACCGCCAGTTGCCCCAGGTCGGGAAACCACAGCGCGCCATCGCCGTAATCCAGCATCTCGTAGGGCTTGCCACGACCGTCGGCGACTGCAAAACGCTCCATCTGCTCAGGGACGGTACGGGATTGCGCGGAACCGATCTGCCGAATCAGCAGCAACAGGGAAGGCGTGCCCTTGGGGGCCGACGCCCGGCATTGATCAAGCCGCAAGGCGGTCGTCTCGACGCCGGTCGCGGGTTTGAACGCAACCGCGGGTCCCAGCGCCGTGGTTGCGCCGCTGTCCTCCAGCGCGGCGCAGGCTGGTGGGATCGGAATCCGGTCGGGCACAGGATCCTGCGCGAAACCTGTGCCCGGCAGGCCGCCCAGCATGATCAGGGCGGCCAGCAACATCATCCAAGCGCCTCGTCGCAGCGCGAGCAGACGCCCGGGTGCGTGTGGGTGCCGACGTCCGGCAGGATCTTCCAGCAGCGTTGACATTTCTCGCCCTCGGCGCGCGCGAAGACAACGGCAACGCCTTCCACGTCCGGAAGGGTGAACGCATCTGCGGGGGCGGGTTCGCCGCTGACCGCGATGGCCGAAGTGATGCACACGTCGTCGAAGCTTACAGATTCAAGCACGTCTCGCACACCCGGAACCGTTACATGGACGATCGGGGCCGCTTCCAGGCTGGCGCCGATGACCTTTTCGCGGCGCTGAACCTCGATTGCGCCGGTGACGACCCGGCGCACGCGGCGCACGGTATCCCATTTGGCGGCAAGGTCCCCGTTCAGCCAGTCGCCCGGCGTCTCGGGGAAGTCCTGCAGGTGTACCGAGCTGTCGTCGCCGGGGAAGCGGTCCAGCCAGACGTCCTCCATGGTGAACGGCAGGATCGGCGCCAGCCAGGTGGTCAGCCGATGGAACAGCAGGTCCAGCACGGTCCGCGCGGCCCGGCGGCGGGTGCTGTCCGCCCCGTCGCAGTAAAGCGCGTCCTTGCGGATGTCGAAATAAACCGACGACAGGTCCACGGTGCAGAACTGGAACAGCTTCTGGAACACGCCCTGGAAGTCGAACGCGGCATAACCCTTGCGGACGGCCTCATCCAGCTCGGCCAGCTTGTGCAGGACCCAACGCTCCAGCTCGGGCATCTCGGCGGTCGGCAGACGCTCGGCCTCGTCGAAGCCGGACAGGTTGCCCAGCATGAAGCGCATGGTGTTGCGCAGCCGGCGATAGCTGTCGGCGGTGCCCTTCAGGATCTCGGGGCCGATCCGCTGGTCGGCGGTATAGTCGGTCTGCGCCACACACAGGCGCAGGATATCCGCGCCATACTGCTTGATGACCGCCTCGGGCACGATCGTGTTGCCCTTGGACTTCGACATCTTCTCGCCCTTCTCGTCGAGCGTGAAGCCGTGGGTCACCACGTTGCGATAGGGCGCGCGGCCCAGCGTGCCGCAGGCCTGCAACAGCGAGGAATGGAACCAGCCGCGATGCTGGTCGGTGCCTTCCATGTAGACATCGGCGATCCCGTCCGGGGTGCCGTCCTCGCGGTCGCGTAGCACGAAGGCATGGGTCGAACCGCTGTCGAACCACACGTCCAGGATATCGAAGACCTGCTCCCATTCCGCCGGATCGTGGTCATCTCCCAGGAACCGCTCTTTCGCGCCGTCGGCATACCAGGCGTCCGCGCCCTCGGCCCGGAACGCCTCGGCGATGCGGGCGTTGACCGCCGGATCGCGCAGCAGGAAATCCTCGTCGGTCGGCTTGGCGCCCTTCTTCACGAAACAGGTCAGCGGCACGCCCCAGGCACGCTGGCGACTCAGCACCCAGTCGGGGCGCGTCTCGATCATCGAGTACAGCCGGTTGCGCCCGCTTTGCGGGGTCCACTTCACCAGCCGGTCGATCGAGGTCAGCGCCCGCTTGCGGATCGTCTCGCCCAGTTCGCCATGACCGTCGTCCAGCGGCTTGTCGATGGCGACGAACCACTGCGGCGTGTTGCGGAAGATCAGCGGCGCCTTGGACCGCCACGAGTGCGGGTAGGAGTGCTTGACCCGGCCGCGCGCGATCAGCCCGCCGACCCCGGCAAGCGCCTCGATCACGCGCTTGTTCGCGTCCTTTTCCTTGCCCTTGTGATCGAAGATCACCGCGCCGCCAAACAGCGGCAGGTCTGCACGGAAGCTGCCGTCTTCCAGCACGTTGTAGGTCATCGGCAGGCCGAACTTCTGGCCGATCACGTAGTCGTCCGCGCCGTGGCTGGGTGCGGTGTGAACGAAGCCGGTTCCGGCGTCGTCGGTCACGTGGTCGCCGGGCAGCATGGGCACGTCGAAATCCCATTCGCCGTTCGCACCTTCGGCCCCGCGCAGCGGGTGCGCGCAGGTGATCCGCTCCAGTTCGTCGGCCGAGACGTCGCGGACCTTCTCCCACTTGGTGACGCGGGCCTTCTCCATGACGTCGTCGGCCAGCCGGTCGGCCAGCAGATAGGTGTCATCGGTCTTGGCCCAGTTGTCCTCGGCCGCCTCGACCACGCGATAAAGGCCGTAGGACAGGTCGGGATTGAAGCACACCGCGCGGTTCTGCGGGATGGTCCAGGGCGTCGTGGTCCAGATGACCACCTGCGCCTCTTTCAACTGGTCGACCAGCAGGTCCGAGCCATAGCCGACGAAATCGTCGGGCTCGTCCAGCGGGCTGGGGCCGTGTGTGGCCTTCACCACCGGGAATTTCACCCAGATCGTGTGGCTCTGATGCTCGTGGTACTCGACCTCGGCCTCGGCCAGGGCGGTCTTTTCGACCACCGACCACATGACCGGCTTGGAGCCCTGGTAGAGGCTGCCGTTCATCACGAACTTCATGAACTCCTCGGCGATCACCGCTTCGGAGTTGAAATCCATCGTCAGGTAGGGGTCGTCCCACTTGCCCGTGATGCCCAGCCGTTTGAACTCGTCGCGCTGGATGCCGACCCAGTTCTCGGCGAAGCGGCGGCATTCCTGACGCAGTTCCACGACCGGCACGTCGTCCTTGGACTTGCCCTTGGCGCGGTACTGTTCCTCGATCTTCCACTCGATCGGCAGGCCGTGACAATCCCAGCCAGGCACATAGCGCGAGTCGAAGCCCATCATCTGGTGGCTGCGCACGATCATGTCCTTGATCGTCTTGTTCAGCGCATGGCCGATGTGCAGGTGCCCGTTGGCGTACGGCGGGCCGTCGTGCAGCACGAACGGCTTGCGGTCGCCCGCGGTCTCGCGCAGGCGGTCATAGACGCCCAGCCGCGCCCACCGCTCCAGCCACTCGGGTTCGCGCTTGGGCAGGCCCGCGCGCATCGGAAAATCGGTCGTCGGCAGGTTCAGCGGGTCTTTGTCGTCGGGTGTGTCGGCGCACATGTCGCGCTCTCCGTCAATCGGAACGTCGGGGGGTATCTGGCGAGGTCGGCGCGGCGGGTCTCCTACGCCTTTGTCCCGGCACCTCAGTTCGCGAGGGCCGGGCCGGTAATTCGAATGGCGATGCCGAAAAGGGTCCGCATGGCCCTTGCTTATAGGGACGGGGTCATGGCCCGTCCACCCCGCTTTCAAGGCCCGATCCGTCCGGGTCAGGCGTGTCGGGCGGGGATGGATCGGCAAAGGCTGCCTCCATCCAGCGGTTCAGCATCGCAAGCCCTGTCAGCGACAGTCCCAACCCCAGGAACGAGATCACGCGGATCAGCCCGGTCAGCCCGCTCATGTCGACAAGGAACACCTTGGCGACGGTCAGGCCCACCGCGACCAGCGCCACCCGGCGCAGCACGGTCGAGCGCCGCACCCAGGCCGCCGCCATCAGCACCGCGGCCGTCAGCAGCAGCGCGACGGTGTAGGAGTAAAGCTCGGGATCGGTGACGCCCGGCAGGTCCAGGTCAGGGCCACGCCAGATGTGCCGGATCTCCAGCGCCAGCCAGTGCGCCAGCGCCGCCACGCCCAGTCCGGCAAGTCCGCGCCGCAGCCAGCGCGGGGCCAGGGTCAGCAACCGCGCCCCGGCGAGCAGCACCAGTCCCGGCAGCGCATAGGCGATCAGCAGCGCGTTGAAGACCCACGGGCCCGGCACCTGGTCGGGCCACAGACCCCAGACCGGGTGCAACAGTGTCAGCGACAGTGCAAACAGCAGCGCGGACACGACCCCGGCCAGTCCGGCAAAGACGAAGCGCACCCAGCGCAGGACTCCGCCGATCCCGGCCCGATGCATCTGCGCCAGGGCCACGATCAGCCAAACGGTGCCGAACAGCGAGGCGTACCAGAACCCTTCATTGCCACCGAACCAGCGCCCCAGCATGACCGAGATAAAGACCCCGCCAGCCACCCAGAGGCCGGATTCCAGGTATACGACCTGCCGCGTGCGCCCGGCCTGTCGCACCGCCCAAAGCGCTGCGCCGAACATCGTCAGCGTTCCGGCATAGGCCAGCAGCACGGCGGCCAGCGGAGCCTCCAGCGCCCAGGCGATGCCGAGGTCCAGCACCAGCCGCCAGCCCCCGACGATCACGCCCAGCGCGGTAAAAACGCCCAGTTGCGGCAGGTCGAAACGCCGATCCAGCAAAGCCGAGACCAGGACCATCACTGCCAGCGCCACGGTCAGCGCGGCCTTGGTGAAGACGACGACCGCGCCAAGGCTCATCATCGTCATCGCGGCCACCGCCAGCACGGCGACGCCCAGTTCGGGGCCGCCCGCCGCGCGCGCGTGACGTTCGGCCAGGATGGTCAGGACCACCACGAAGGCGACGGCGTGCAACGCCCAGGGGAAGCCGCCGATCACCGATGCCGGGTGCCACAGCGCCTCGAGCAGGATCAGCGCGACGGGGCCAGCCACCGCCGCGCCGACGGCCCAGGCCACGCCCTCGCGCCCCGGCGTCACCGCCCGCCAGCCGGCGACCAGGGTCGCCAACAGGGCCCCCGCCGCCAGAATAGTCGTGGTTGCCGGCGGCAACGCCTCGAGGTCGAGTTCCGGCCGAACCCACCCGGTGAACGCCGCATGGACCGCGCCGCCTTCGACGGCTTGCCGGACCAACGCGCCCCAGAACCCCAGCACCGGCAGCACCGACAGGTCGGCCAGACCCGGCGCGCGGCGCAGCCAGACGGACGCCAGCAGGAACAGAACACCCAGCGCGGCGCAGGCAGCCCAGAATTCCACCACGCCCTCGCCCGTCACGCGCAGGGCGACGGCACAGGCGGCCACCATCGCGCCGAAGGCAAGGCGGGTCGGGAATTCGGGCCAGAGATGCTCTTGCCTACGGGCAAGCCGCAAGACACTGGCGGTAACCGTCACGCCCCCCTGATCGGGCACGACGCGCCAGATCGGGACAGCCGCCGCCGCCGCCGCGGCGACCAGTGCGAACCCCAGCTGGGCGGCACCGCCGCCTGCCGCCAGCGCCAGCAGGGCCGCCGCGCCGAAGCCCAGCACCAGCGCCAGCACCGACACCCAGGCCCAGCGCCGGGCGGCGTCGATCCCGAGGCCGACGACCGTGACCAGCGCGAAATAGCCGTAGAGCCAGCGCGGGTCCTCGGCCTCGCCTCCAACTAGGAAGGGCGCGGCGAAAGCGCCCAGAAGACCCACGCAACTAAGGAACGGGCCGTGAAACCAGCCCAGCAGAAGCGCGACCGCACCGGTGGCGGCAAGATTGGCAAAGGCGGCCTCGGGGGGGAGCAGCCCATAGAGTTGCCGCGCGGCCAGTACGCCCGCAAAGATCGATACAAGCCCCGCCCCGGCAAAGGTCTGTGGCAGGAAGGCCGTCGCCTCGGAACGTTCCGCGCCGCGACGGCGCATCCACTCGCCCGCGCCGATCAGCGCAACGCCCAGAAGGACCGCGCCCAGCACGCGCATGGTCGGGGTCAGAAGCCCGGTCTCTATGCCGTATTGCACGAGGAACACGCCCGCCAGCGACAGCGACAGCGCCGCGACCGCCAGGAACCAGTTGGCGCGCAGCCACCGTCCGGCGGCGTCGAACCGTTCCTGCCGGAAAACGAAGGCCCGTCGCGGGTGGGCCTCGGCCGCTTCGGCCGGGGAGGTGGAACGGGATAAGGGGGGCGGGACGGTTTCAGCGGGAGAGGATGTGGGATCGGCAGGTGTATCCTCGGGCAGGAACGGCCGGTCCTGCGGCAGCGGCGCAAGATCCTCGGCCGTGTGGCGGGGAATATCCTGGCGCTCCGCAGGCCGAACCGCTTGTGGCGCCCGCCCGTTCCGCGCCGCACTTTCGAGCGCCTGGACGCGGCGCTCAAGCCCCGACCGCGTGGCGAACAGCCAGATCACCGCAATGGGCAAGCCAAGAATGTAGATGAGGCCCAGAAGCCCGAGCAGGATGTCCATGCGTTCGCCTTGCCTGTGTGTCGCGCCCATCTAGGCGGCGGGCGCGGGCTGTTGCAATGCCGACGCGGCGCGCGGGGCGGACGCCGTATGCCTCCGGCGGGGATATTTGGGGACCAAAGTGGGCGCGGGCCGGTCGGGCCCGGTGTGCGCTCAGCCGGCGCCGCCGAACAGGCCCGAGAGCGCACGCTGCACGAGGCGCGTGGTGCGGGGCCGGCGCAGGGCCGAGAAGGGCATCGGGCGGCAGACCTCGATCGCGGCGATGCCGACGCGGGCGGTCAGGGTGCCGTTTATCACGCCCTCGCCGAAGCGGCGCGAGAGTTTCGAGAGCACCCCGCCGCCCGCGATCGAGCCGATCATGTCATCGCCCACCGCCACCGCGCCAGTTGCGACCAGGTGTTGCGCGACCGTGCGCAGCAACCGCCACGAGCCGAGCGTGCCGCCGCGCCCGCCGTAGACCTGGGCGATGCGGCGGATCATCCGCAGGTTGGCGGTCAGCGCGACGATCACGTCGGCCAGCGCCAGCGGCACCAGCGCCGTGGCGGCAGCGACCTGGCGGGCAGCGGATTCGACCTCGGCCCTGGCGGCGGCGTCGAGCGGGGCCATCAGCGCGGCTTCAGTGGCATCCATCAGCGCGTCGGCGTCGAGGATCTCGGACTGGCGGGCGGCCAGGTCCCGCGCGGGCAGGCGCAGCAGATCGCGCCCGGCATAGAGGCCAAGCATGTCGTCGCAGACCCTTGCGGCGTGCACCCTGTCGCTGCGGGCCAGCGGGTCGGCGGCGCGGGCCTGGAGTCGGCCAAGCCGGGAGAGGCGCAGGATCGCGGAGAGCTCGCGGATGCAGATCGCCATCAGCCCGGCCAGCAGGACCACGACCAGCGCCAGCGCAAGGTTTCCCAGAAGCGCGTTTCGCGTCAGCAGGTTCATGACGAAATCCCAGGCCGCCACGCCCAGCGCCAGGCTGACCAGCCCACCGAGCGCGCCCAGCACAAGGGTGCCGAACCCCGCGCCGCGCGCGGCCAGCCCGGTGGCGCGCGTCATTGCGGCGCCCTGCGACGCCGACAGGG
>JBFHFG010000028.1:0-12514 GCA_041583815.1 Halovulum sp. | reverse complement strand
TCGCCGGGAATACCCAGCGTGAGCAGCGGAATAAGCGCGCCTCCGGTCACACCGTTGTTGGCGCTTTCCGAGGCAACGACGCCCTCTGGTTCGCCCTTGCCGAAATTGGCCCGGTTCCTTGAAAAACGTTTGGCCTGATCATAGGCGATCAACGCTCCGACACTGCCGCCCAGGGCTGGGATGATTCCAGTCACGACGCCGATCACAGACGAGCGGATCATGTTCACGAACTGCCGCGCAAAACCGGCAAAAGTGGGGAACATCCCCCTCAACGTCTTTGGCGCCTCGGCATGCCCCCCGCGCTGAAACAGCGTCGACATCAATTCGGGGATCACCAACAGGCCGATCAGGGCCGGCATGATGCCGATGCCGCGGGTCAGTTGAAGACTATCGAAGGTCCAACGCCCCTGCCCCGTGATCTGATCGAAGCCGACGACCGACAGACCAAGGCCAATGACCGTGGCCAGAAGGCCCTTCACCAGCGGTGCCGGAACCACCGACGAGATGATTGCCAAGCCCAGAAAGGCGACCGCCGCATACTCGGCCGACCCAAGCTTGAGCGCCAGTCGCGCCAAGGCCGGTGCAAGGCTAACCAGCGCCAACCATGCCACCACTCCGCCTACGACAGAGGCTACCAGGGCCCATCCATATGCTTCGACCGCGCGACCATTTCTGGTCATCGGATAGCCGTCGATTGTCGTGACCACAGCAGAAGGAGTTCCGGGGATATTTATCAGGATCGCCGGAATTGCCCCACCCGCCATCGAGCCGCAGTAAAGTGCGATCATCATGCTGATCGCCATGTCCGACGGCAGCGGGAATGTCAGGGGTATGAAAAGAGCGACCCCCATCGTGGCTGTCAGCCCGGGCGTTGCCCCGAAAGTGAAGCCCACCATGACTCCCAAGAGGATCAGGCCAAGCGACAGCGGGCTCGACAATTCGTTGCCAAAGGCAACGGCAAGATGGCTCAGCGTTTCCATGAGGTCACCGCAACGGCACTTTCAGAACAAAGGTGAAGAGCAGCCAGACTCCGATGGAGAACAGCAGCCCGGTCAGCGCGATTACTGCGTACCCGCGAAACGTTCGAACGGATGGCGGTGCTAGGATGGCGCTCACGGAGGTGAAGAATACGAACGTGATCAGCGGAAACGGCAGCGGCCGCCAGGCAAAGACATAGGTTGCCAGCAGTACCAGTATCCCGCCGCCGACCAGCAGAACCTGACGCACGGGTGCAATCGCGGGCTCGGTCGCTCGTCCTGTCCGCCGGCCGACGCGCCACCTCAGTATGTCATTGATTGCCGAAAGCGACGCCAGAACGATGACCGTGACCACGACGAACTGCGGCAATGTCCCGGCCTGAAGACCGCCTTTCGGGCCAAGACCAGGAAGGTCGAATGCTGGGCCCGTAAGAAATAGCGACAGTCCGATAAGAAACACACTCACCGCGATGCTTGCGGCGAGATTGAGAATTGGCATGGTTCTGCTCTTCCCGATTGCCACGCATCGACGGTGCGCCGATGCGTGGTGCTCTGATATGGAAATGCCGGGGCTTGGCGGATCAGTCCGCGAAAACCTGCGTGGCCACCTCTGCGATGGCGCCGGCCACACCCTCGACTTCAGCATCCAGTTCATCCCCGCGAAGCGGGTCGATCACGAAGCCGTTCTTCGCCGCGAAATCGCGGAAAGTATCGCTGGTCAAAGCTGCTTCAAAAGCGTCGGCAAGCGCGTTCTCGATTTCCGGGTCGAGGCCTGCAGGAGCCTGAATATAGGCCATCTGGACCACCGGACCATAAGGAAACACGTCGACGCCGACCTCCTCGAAGGTCGGTACATCCGGTAGAATCTCAAGGCGGTCGGGCGAAAAGGCACCCAGCGGCTTCAACTCTCCGGCGCGGATCTGCTCCATGGTCTCGGAAGGTTTGAGCACACCGGCCTGGATCTGGTTGCCCATCAACTCGGCAACCACCCGCGATCCGCCGGGAAACGGCACGTGACGGTAATCGACGCCAGCACCCCGCGCGGTCATGGCCGCAAAGATATGGTTCAGGTTGTTCGTCCCCGGCGTACCAATCGTCACATCGCCCGGGTTGTCCTTCATATGCGCCAGGAACCCGTCAAGCGTATCGATCTCGCTGTCTCCGGAAACCACAAGGATCAGTGGATCAACCGATACGCGGATCACGTTGGTGAAATCGTCATTGCTGAGCGGTGCCTTGCCCTGCGCGATGATCGACAGTGTCGAACTGGTTCCATTGCCGATCGTGTAACCGTCAGCACGAGATGTTGCGACATCCCCCATGCCGACCGCACCGGTGCCCCCTGGCAGGTTCTCGATGACGACCGACACCCCCTGCTCTTCCAGGATCGGCTGAAGGTAGCGGGCCATGATGTCGTTAGAGCCGCCCGCATTCCATGGAATCACCCAACGCACTTCCTTGCTGGGGTAATCCCCGGCAAACGCCGGCCCCACGGTCAGGGTCGCAATCGCAACTGTGGCCGCACGAAGAATCGGATTTAGCAACATGTCATTCCTCCCTGTTGTGTGTTATAACAAACATGGTGTATTCCGTTTGTCAAACAAACTCGGCGCATGTATTTGTCGGTGCCTACCGACGGCCTCAGGAATGGTGAAAATGGCTAACCCTTTCGACAAGCTGGACAACGCACCGCTCTGGATCCGGGTGCACGACCAGATAAAGCACGCCCTTCTCGCAGGCCGGTTCGAACCTGGCGAGACGCTGACCCTACGTGCGCTGGCAGAGATGTTCGGCACTTCGGTCACGCCTGTGCGCGATGCGGTGAACCATCTGGTTGCGCAGGGTGTGCTTGAAGCAGGTGCGCGCAATGCTGCAGTCGTTCCCGATGTAGCCGCACTACAACTACGCGAGATCATCCTCATACGCACCGAGTTGGAGGGCCGCGCCGTTCGCGAGGCGGCAGCGCGTGCAACGCCGGACATGGTCGATGACCTCGGTCGGAAACTTGCCACCATGCACCGCCTGATCCGCGACCGGGACCTGATGGGGTACCTGGATGTTCATCGCGACTTCCACTTTACGATCTACGGAAATTCCGGCGTGCCGCTGCTCAACGAGATCATCGAGAACCTTTGGCTTCGCACAGGCCCGATCCTGACTTATGTGGTGCCGGAATACGTCGTCACGCTGCGCGGCTCCGACCATCATCAAAGGATCCTTGAGGCCATCGCCGCGGGCGACGCGGACAAGGCCGAAGCCGAGACCATCGCCGACATCGAGGAAGCCGCGAATTACCTTCTGAGCTGCGCGGATGAGTCTGGTCGGATCCGCAGGCCAGTACCCTGGTGAGCGCCCATGTCGCCCCAGCTTGAACGGGGTGCCTTTCGCAATTTAGTCCTCTGGTGCGCTGCGGTGACGAGTTCAAATGGTTCGGCCCGGATCTATACGTCGAACCCCTCGACGTGGACTTGCCCGGGAAGAGTGGAGATCACGAACTGAGGAACCGGGAAGTGTCCGGTGTCGCTCGGAAAACAACCGATGCAAGCGTTCAGAATTGAACGGGCGCTGCCAGCGCTGGCCAGCGGGCGCATGAGGCGTGGGGTTGCGGATGACCTCGGCGTAGTTGGAGCGACGCTTATAAGGTGGGTACGATGGGAGGGAGGTGCAGAGGAGCTAGCGACAACAAGGTTGACCTGTACGCCGAGCTGAAACGGCTACGCAGCGAAGTTGACGTGGTCATACAGGACCGCGACATCCAGAGCGCCATCGCATTCAAGCGAAAGCTCGGCAACGTGAGCTAGTCTGCGAACTGTACCGCCGTGCCTGCCGGAATGACCAGCAGGCACGGCTGTCGATTTTACGTCACCGGGTACACCGAACGGTATGTCCCGGCACGCTCGTAAGAAACCCGGGTCTTACTCGCAGGCCCAGTGGTAGCGCGAGAAGTCGAAATCCCAGCTTTGCATGGGGACCCACTCATAGCCCTTAAGGCAGTTGTGGACCGAATAGCGGCGTTCCTGCGCAAGCACCCAGATCGAGCGCTGGTCCTCGGCAAGCTTGCGGTAGAGTTCGCGGTAGATGGCATTGCGCGCGTCGGTGTCGGTCTCGGCACGCGAGGCCACGATCATCTCGTCTATCGCTGGGTCCTGCACCCAATCCATGCTGGCCCAGTTGCCCGCCGCCTCCGACGCGTATTGCACGTAGAACACCGAATCCGGCGAAGGATAGGTCGGGCCATAGAACACCTGCGTGCTGTGCGGCGTAGTCTCGACCGAGGCCGCCAGTTCGGTGATCCGGTTCCAGGGTTCCGGACGGATCTCGACATCGAAGCCGATAGAATCCAGCGTCGCCTTGAACAGCAGGGCGATCTCTTCCTCGAAGGCGGTCTTCGAAACATAGGTATGGACCAGCTTGATCGGCCCCTGCCCCGCGTATTTCGACTTGGCCAACTCTTCCTGCGCTGCGGCCAGGTCGAAGACCGGCGCCTCGGCGTCGTCGGGGATGGCGTCGGCGAAGACGTCCGACAGCGGCCCCTTCATCACGGCGCCGGGATAGATCACCTCGCGGATGGTGTCGTAGTCCATCGCCATGGCGATGGCACGGCGTACGTGCACGTCATCGGTCGGCGCAACCTGGTTGTTGAGCTTGATGTAGAACCCGGTCGCCGTCGCCGCGGTCAACGTGTCATAGTCGTCCAGCTTGGAAATACCGTCATAGGTCTCCATCGCCTGGTATTGCGAGGATATCCCCAGTTCGCCACGCTGCGCCAGCGCGCGCACGGTCGCCTCGTCGCGGGTGACCACGAAACGCAGCTCGTCGATCGGTTTCTCGGTCGGCCAGCCCGCGTGATAACCCTCGAACCGTTCCAGCGTCATCTGCGCGCCGCGATCCCAGTCCGCCAGCGAATAGGGGCCAGCGCCCAGCGGCGTATCGGCCAGCGCAGTCTCGCCCCAGGGATCGTCATCCGACGTCGGAACCGCCTCCTCGTTCACAACCAGCAAAATCGGGGTCACGGAAATGAACGGTGCAAAGACCTTGTTCAGCGTGAACTGCACTGTCTTGTCGTCCACCGCGACGACCGAGTCCTCGTCCAGCAGATCGGCAACCAGGTACGATGGCCCCTCGTTGATCGCCAGCAGGCGGCGCACCGAATACACCACGTCGGCAGCCTCGACCGGGCTTCCGTCCTGGAAAGTCGCGCTTCCCTTCAGGTGGAAGGTGTAGGTCAGGTTGTCATCCGAGATTTCCCAGCTGTCGGCCAGCTGGGGCACCACGGCGCCCGTGCCATCGACGGTGGTCAGCGCGTCGTAAAGGTTCACCGCCGCCATATACTCGGTGTAGTCGTTGACATTGGCGGGGTCGATCGTGCCAAAGATCTGCACCGCGTTCACGGTAATCGCGACCTTGTCGTCCTGCGCCGTGGCCGGCAGGGCCGCCAGCCCGGCAAGCGCGGTTGCAGCAAGCAACTTCTTCATGTTGTTCAAGCCTCCTGTTGGGTCTTCGTGGGGATCTTCAGGTCTTCCAGCGGCGCGAACGCGTGGTCGTAGCCAAAGTAACCCGGCCCGGCCAATTCCAGCCCCGCGGGGCTGCGCCACTGCGGGTCCGCGGGCAAGCCGATCAGCCGCAGTGCCAGGCCGAAGCGCAGGTTCTCTGTCGTGACGGGCAATCCGCCATCCGCGTCCAGGGCGCAAATCAGGTCCGGGGTCAGCGCCAGTGGCCGCCCGTCGCCATCCTCGAGCGCGAGGAATTCGTTCTGGAATGACAGGGCGAAGGACCGCCCCGCATCCTCGTCGACGCCACGCAGGATTGCGCGGCCACGGGCGAATCCGCCTTCGGTTCGGCGTTCGATGTCGATGACACGCGCGTTGCACAGATCGACACCGCCGCAACGGTCGATCAGCGCCTGCGCCGGATGCCGGTTCGCGGCGCGCTCGGCTTCAATGGTGCGGCCCAGTTCATGCACCAGCCCCAGCGTGCCACGCAGCATCGCGCGTTTCATCTCGGCGCCGCTCATCGGGTAAAGGGCTACCAGTGCCGCGCCACCCATCTCGACGGTTTGGGCCCGCGCCAGTCGTTCCGCCCAAAGGTTCGAAACCGCATTCAGGACAGAGCTGTTGCCCTTGTCGTCCGCCAGCACCAGCGGCGTCGCGCCGATGTCGTGCATGGTGAAGCTGACCATCTGCAATTCCGGGAAGGCACGTCCCATGCCGTCGCCGTCGATCAGGGGCAGCCCGGCCGCCGCCGCAACGGCGAACGGAATGGTCGAGTTCAGCCCGCCTGCCTCGATGCAGATCAGGTAGTCGGCCTTGCGACCACGAAAGGCTTCGAGTGCGCGCAGGGCGGCGCTTGCCTCTTCACCGTTGGGCAGTTTCTCCAGCATGACCGTTGGCGCGCCCATCATGCAGACCGGCACGCAAAGCGCGTCGTCTGGTACCTCGTCTGCATCGACGACCTGCACACCGCCACGATCGGCCATTGCGGCACGCGCCATAAGTTTGCCGACGTAGGGATCACCGCCGCCGCCGGTGCCCAGGAACGCCCCGCCCAGGGCGATGGCATCCATGTCCTCGGGACCAATATGGAACCCCATCACGCGGTCTCCGCCATTGGATGATAAACCAGGTCCTCGAAGCCGAACGCTTTGGGACCGACGACTTCGAGCGCCTGCGGGGACCGCAGAAGTTCGTGGCATGGCAGCGCCAGCACCGCGACACGCTGGCCATAGCGCAGAACCTCGGTCGTGATCGGCAGACCCGAGTCGAGGTCCAGGACCACGACCAGGTCCGGCACGCAGACCTGCATTTCGCCATCGCGACGGAACACCAGGAATTCGTTCTGGATGGTGATCTCGCCGACGGAACCGCGGCAATCGTCCAGCCCCTCGACCGAGGCGACGCCGATGTTGAAGCCGCGCTCCATGTGCCGTTTCAGGTCCGAGATCTTGCCCGAGAAGATGTGCTGCCCACCCTCGCGCTCGCAGATCGCCGCGATCGGGTCCTCTTTGGCGGCGCGTGCCTCGAGCACGGCCCGGCCAAGGCCGATGGCCTGCGTGTAGGTGTGCGGGATCGCGTGGCGCTTGAAGAACGCCCCGCTCATGGGCGCCGAGGCAAGGACCGACGCCCCGCCCTGCGCGATGACGCAGGCGCGCGCCATGATCTCGTGCCATTTCTCGGAAATCGCGTGCTCGAAGCAGACCGCGTTGCCGTGCGGGTCGCACATGACCGACGGCGTCGAGCGGTGCCCGTAGATCGCATAGGTCGTCATCTGCATCTCGGGGAAGGCGCGGCCCATCCCGTCGCCATCGACCACCGGCAAACCGGCATAGGCCGCCGTCACCAGCGGCTCCATCGAGTTCTGTCCGCCGATCTCCTCGCAGCCGACGGCGTCGGCCTTGAAGCCCATTCGCTCTTCCAGCGCGCGCAGGCAGCGCAGGCCCTCGTGGCCTTCCTTCAGCCGCTCGAAGGACACCAGCGGCGCGCCGATCCCGCCCAGGGCGACAACCTTGGCGTCATCCTCCAGCGCGTCGAGCGGCAGGATCCGCAGCTTGTGCCCCTCGCGCATGGTCTGCAACGCACGCAGCTTGCCGATGTAGGGATTGCCCCCGCCGCCAGTTCCCAGGATGCCTGACCCCACTTCGAGTGCCAGGATATCGGCCTCGTCCAGGGTCCAGCAGCTGTCTGCCATGTCACGCATCCAGGCCTCCCATTTCGCCGACGACTTTCAGGTGAATGCGGGTGGCGTTGCCCGGCAGGTAGGCCAGCGGAACGTCCTCGCGCTCGATGACCGCCAGCGTATCCGGGTCTGCCCCGGCAGCGATGGCCGCCTCGCTCGCCTCGCGCTCTGCGGAGTTCAGGCATTCCTCGCGGGTGGTGCCTTCCAGTGCGAAGATCCGGTCCACCTCGCCCGAGATCTGGGCGATGGCTGCGCCGACAGCGTTGGCGACGGCAAAGTTCTCAGGGCGGATCACCTCGAGGTCGCCGATCCGGTCCGGCGCAAGGATAGACCCGCCGCCCACTGCGATGACGGGGATCGGATCGGGGCTGATCCTGCTGCGTTCGACCGCACGTTCGAGGATCGCGTAGATCGCCGCCCGCGCCGCCTCGACCAGATCTGCATCAAGACCCGCAACTTTTTCTGTGTCACCTATATCCGCCATGCCCGCACGCACCGCGATATCCGTGGTGGTCAGCGTGTCGCCGCCAAAGCAAAGCGCCTTTTGCAGCAGCCGATAGCCCACGGACTTCGGCCCGACCTCTAGCGTTTCAGCATCCCCCTTGATGATCGTGCCCCCGCCCAGACCGACCGAGAACACGTCAGGCATGCGGAAGTTGGTCCGCACGCCACCCACGTCCACGACCGTCGAGGCTTGCCGCGGGAACCCATGCGCCAACGCGCCGACGTCGGTGGTCGTGCCGCCGATGTCGATCACGATCGCCTCTTTCACGCCGGTCAGGAAAGCCGCACCGCGCATCGAATTGGTCGGCCCCGACGCGAAGGTCAGCACCGGGAAGCGCCGCACCATGTCGGCGGCCATCAGCGTGCCGTCATTCTGGGTCACGTAGAACGGGCACGTCAGGCCAGCGTCCTTCAGTGCCTGCCCGAAGGCATCGACCGTGTGATCCGAGAGGCTCAGAAGCGAGGCGTTCATGATCGCCGCGCTCTCACGCTCCAGCAGGCCGATGCGGCCGATTTCGCTGGACAGGACCACAGGCAGGTCTGGGCAGTGCGCCTGCAGGATGTCGCGGGCGCGTTCCTCCATGCCGCGGTTGATTGGTGAGAAAACCGACGAGATGGCCGCGGCCCGGATCCCCTTTTCGGTAATTTCGCCGGCGATACGCACCAGTTCTTCTTCGTCCAGGGGGGCAATCTCGCGGCCGTCGAACTCGTATCCGCCGCGCAGCAGGTAGCGATGACCGCCGACCATCTCGACCAGATCTTCGGGCCAGTCGACCATGGGCGGCAGACAGGCGGTTGCGGGCAGGCCCAGGCGGATCGCCGCGACCGGGTCCAGCGCGCGGCGCTCAATCACCGCGTTGGTGAAATGGGTCGTGCCGATCATCGTGACGTCGATCTCGGACCGGTCCACGCCGGCCTCGGCGATAGCCGCCTCGAGCGCCGAGCGGACACCACCGATCACGTCTTCGGTCGTGCTGCTCTTGACGCCGGCCAGCACCTCGCGGCCACGCAGGATGACAGCATCCGTGTTGGTGCCGCCGACGTCGATTCCCAATCTCAATACCATGATCGCTCCTCTTGCCTCATGCCGCCGACGACACGAGAAACTGCTGTTTTTCTTCCAGGGTGACGCGCGGTTTTGCGGCGTCCTCGGCATCGGTGATGACCGGGATCGCGGCGATCAACGCGCGCGTATAGGGGTGCTGCGGGTCCGCGAAGACATCTGCTGGACGGCCCTGCTCGACCATCTCGCCGCGCAGCATCACGGCGATGCGCGAACAGAAGTTCCGCATCAGCGACAGGTCGTGACTGATGAACAGATAGGTCAGGCCCAGATCGTCGCGAAGTTCCTCCAGCAGGGCGATGACCCGCTTCTGCACGGCTACGTCCAGCGCCGAGGTCGGCTCGTCCAGCACGATCAGCTTGGGGTCCGCCGCCAGCGCACGGGCGATTGCGACACGCTGCTTCTGCCCCCCCGAAAGCTCGTGCGGGTATCGCGACAGGAATTGCCGGGGCAGGTCCACCCGCTCCAGCAGCTCGCCCATCCGGCGAGGATGCTCGCTGTGCGCAATGCCCGAGAAATTCAGCGGCACCGCCAGCGTCTGCGCAACGGTGCGCTTCGGGTTCAGCGAGGTGCCGGGGTTCTGGTAGACGATCTGCGCCAGCGCCCTGTCGGCCCGTCCGTCGCGCATCTGGTCCAGGGGCACGCCGTCGATCGTGACCCGCCCGCTGCTGGGGCGCATGATACCCATGACCAGCCGCGCCAAAGTCGTCTTGCCCGAGCCACTTTCCCCGGCAAGGCCGAAGATCTCGCCCTTGCGGATGTCCAGGCTCACGTCCTTGACCGCGTTGGTCACGCTGTCCGGGCCCAGCAGCCGCCGATGCACGAAGTCGCGCTTGACGCCTTCCAACTTCACCAGCGGAGCGCCCTCGGACACCTGCTGATCCTTCACCTTCGGACCGTAGAGCGGGGGGATCGCCCCGATCAGTTCGCGCGTGTAATCGGTCTGCGGTGCCTCGAAGATCTGCTTCAGCGGGCCATGTTCGACCACCTCGCCCTTGCACATGACATAGACGTAGTCGGCCGTCATGCGGACCACGCCCAGGTTGTGGGTGATCATCAGCAGGGATAGCCCTTCGTCCTCGACGAGGTTGTTGATCAGGCGCAGGATCTCGTCCTGGGTGGTGACGTCCAGCGCGGTGCCTGGCTCATCCGCGATAAGCAACGCGGGGCGGTTCATCAGCGCCAGCGCGATAAGCACCCGCTGACGCATACCGCCGGAAAGCTGCACCGGGTAGGCGCGCATCACCCGGTCCGGATCGGCAAGCTGCACCTTGCGAAGGGTCTGCGCGATCCGCGCACGGCGGTCGGCCCGTGTGCTGCGCCGCCCGGCCCGCCGGTCGGCCCAATAAAGCACGTCCTCAAGGTGCCGCCCGATGGTGAACACCGGATTGAACGAAGACAGCGGGTCCTGCATGACTACCGACATCTCGATGCCCTTCAGCGCCTCGCGCTCGGCCTCGGATTTGTCCAGAAGGTTCTCGCCCCGCCAGATGATCTGCCCGGAGTCCACCGTCGCGTTGCCCGGCAGCGTGTTCAACACCGCCTTCGAGGTCACTGACTTGCCCGACCCCGTCTCGCCGATCAGGGCGACGCGCTGCCCTTCGGCGATCTTCAGCGAGACGTCTTTGAGAACATGAGCCGTTCGGCCGTAGCTGGTGAAGGACAGGTTCAGGTCGCGGATTTCCAACAGGCTCATGACTCAGACCTCCACGTCGAACATGTCGCGGAGCCCGTCGCCCAGCAGGTTGAAGCCAAGGGTCGCGTAGAAGATGGCAAGGCCGGGGGCCAGTACGCCCCACCAGTTTTCCGGCAGGAACTGGCGGCCATCGGCGACCATCGTGCCAAGATCCGGCGTCGGGGGTTGCACGCCCAACCCGAGGAAGGACAGCGTGGCGCCGAACAGGATGATGAAGGCCGCGTCCAGCGTCGTCTTGACCGAAATCACCGCGATGCAGTTCGGAAGGATCTCGCGCAGCAGGATGTGCAGGTGCGAGGCGCCCGCCAGCCGCGCGGCTTCGACGAAATCCTCGGCAGCAACGGACTTGGCCACCCGGTAGACCAGACGCGCGTGCCACGTCCACCAGAGCATGGCGATAGCGATCATCGCGTTGCCGAGGCTGGGGGTCAGCACATTGCCCACGGCCAGCGCCATGACCAGCGGCGGGATTGCCAGCATGACATTGGTGAAGCTGGTGATGACGCCCTCGATCTTGCCCGAGAAGTAACCAGCGGCCAGCCCCAGCGCGCCGCCCACAGGCACCGCGAAGATCAGCACCCCGGCCACCAGCATCAGCGAGACGCGGAAGCCGAAGACGACCCGGCTGAAGATGTCGCGGCCGACCTTGTCGGCGCCCATCCAGTAGGTGGCGTCCGGCGCCGCGTGCTTGTTGCGGAAGTCGATCACTGCACCCGCGTGGTCCGGGAACGGCGCGATCAGCGGCGCGAAAATAGCAGCCAGGATCACCGAGGCCACCATCAACGCCCCGATCACGGCCACCGGGTTTGCACGGAAGCGCATCCAGGCCATCTGGCGGGCGGTCAGTACGCTCAATTCGGGGGCGATCTCGGCCATCAGCGGGCCTCCTTCATGCGCAGGCGGGGGTCGATCAGGCCGATAATCAGGTCGATCACGAGGTTGGCGACGACGAAGAAGCAGCCCGAAACCAGAACCACCGCCATCACCGCGTTGAGGTCCTTCTGCAGGATCGCCTCCAGCCCCGCCGAGGCGAACCCGCCCCACGAGAAGACCAGCTCGACCACGAACGCGTTTCCGATCAGCGAGGCAAACTCCAGCCCCATGATCGTCAGCGGCGCGATGGCCGACAGTTTCAGCAGGTAGCGGAAGGTGACGACCCGGCCCGGCACGCCGAAGCTGCGCAGGGTCTGCACGTGGTCACGCCGCTGATGCTCGATCATCGCCGAACGGGTGATGCGCATGATCTGCCCGATCCCCGACATCGCCAGTGCCAGCGCCGGAAAGGCCAGGTGCTGCAAAGCGCTGAGCGTGACGTCGAACCGTCCGGTCAGCAGCCCGTCCAGCGTCAACAGGCCCGTCGGGCCGTCAAAATCCGAGAACGCCCTGTCGATCCGACCAAGGATCGGCCAGCCGGCGATGTAGAACGCGGCGAACAGCTGCAGAAGGATCGCGAACAGGAAGCTAGGGATCGTGACACCGACCAGCGAGAAGATCCGCAGCACCGTATCGATCCAGCGGTTGCGGTACCGTGCCGCCAGGACGCCCAGCGGCAGGCCAAGGGCCAGCATGATAATCAGCGTTGCCAGGACCAGTTCCAGCGTC
>JBFHFG010000027.1:0-12546 GCA_041583815.1 Halovulum sp. | reverse complement strand
CTGGATCGTGAAACCTTCGTCCGGTGATGGGGGCACGTAATGCGCCGTCAGCCGGTGAAACTGGTCCTCGGTGGCCGCGAACGGGTGGTCGCCCTGCGCATTGCGCGCCTTCAGCCGCGCGAGGCAGGTTTCGTCAGTAACGTCCATGAGGTGCAGGACATGCGCCGCCTGCGTCCGGTCCAGGATCGCGCGCATCCACTTTCGCGTCTCGACGGTATTGGCCGGGAAATCCAGCACCACGGACACGCCCGCGTCCAGCAGTGACAGTACATGCGGCCCCATGATCCCGCGCAGGTTCGACGCACAGCGGACATAGTCCGACAGCGAATCCATCTGGTCGGAATAAAGCGCGCCAAGCCAGTCGTCCTCGGAAATCAGCACCGTGCGATCCTGCCCGGCAAGCTGCGCGGCCAGCGTGGACTTTCCCGAGGCGGCCTTGCCGCACAGAAGGTGCAATGTCGGCGGGGTGGGGGACATGACGCCATCCTCGTTCAAACCGTCGCGCGATCGGGGCCATGGAGACGCATGCCCAGCCCCGGCATCGGTTTTACTCCGCTTCGCCGATCATCTGAACAACAGTTTTCACCCCCCCAAGGTCGGTGCCCGTCGCGCCCCCCTCAAACAGTGCGCATCACGAAAGCAAGTCACCGCCCCAGCCGGCGATCACCACTTCGGCCACGGCAGTATCCAGGATCCGCACCGCAGCCTCGGGATTGTCCCATGCCAGCAGCACATCGTCCCCGTCCTGCGCCAGGTGCGCGTGCGCGCCGCGCAGGATCACCCGGTCCAGCAGCGGATCGTAATCGGTGATCGTGTCGGTGCCATCCTGCGCGGCGCGGAACAGGAACATATCCGCATCCGCCCCCCCGGTCAGGATGTCGTCGCCACGCCCCCCGGCCAGCAGGTCGCGGCCTTCGCCCCCGTCCAGCCTGTCGTCCCCCCGCCCGCCGCGCAGGCTGTCGTCGCCGCGCCCGCCCTCCAGCCGGTCATCGCCCGCATTGCCCCACAGCCGATCATCGCCATTGCCCGAGATCACGTTGTCATCGCCGCGCCCGCCATGAAGCTCGGTGCGATCGGAATAGACCCCGGCCTCTAACCGGTCGTTGCCCGCGCCGCCCAGCAGGCGGCTGCGCCCGCCCTCATCGGTCAGCAGGTCGTCACCGGTGCCGCCGCGCAGCACCTCGTTGGCGCGGCCGCCGTGAAGGCTGTCGTTTCCGCCGTGCCCCAGCAACGTGACCGGCGCGTAAAGGGGCAGCACCTGTGCCGCGGGGCGGAACACGTCGTCGCCTGCGCCGCCGTCGAACCGCAGCCCCTGATGCTGTACCGCCTCGGCCAGTGCGGTCGATACGGCGGCGAACCAGCTGGGCCCGGTCAGCGAACCGCCCGGATCATGGATCGCCGTGACATGCAGCGGCGCGTCCAGATGCAGCGTGCCAATCCGTGTCCAGCCATCGGTCTCCTGCCGGACCCAGTCGATCCCGGTCAGCGCCAGCTCGGCGCTTCCGTCACCGGGCTGGTCCGGGTCAAGCCAGCTGTCCGCGCGCAGCAGGGCGCAGGTGCCGCCCGGCAGGTCCACCTGCGCCGCCGCCTGCCAGTCCGTCCCCGCCGATCCCAGCACGATCCCACCGTCCGGGTCGGGGGCCGCGTTCAGGTACACGTCCGGCGCCAGCGCCTCGCCCAGCGGCGAGCGCGCGTGGAACCCCGCATCGTCGGCCTCGATCACAAGCATGGCATCCTCCGGACCTCGTTACCCGGTCCGGAATCCCATGAAATCGTCTAAAATCCAAAGCATCCGTTAACGGTTGGTTAACTTCCGGCGTGTCCGGCGCGCCGCGATGCCCTTTGTCGCGGCGTCCGGGGGTTGGCTTCCGCGCGGGTGCGGGACTATGTATTCGGACAAAGGATCACGAGGCGGACGGACGCAGATGACGAAGATCACCTATATCGAGCACAATGGCACCGAACACGTGGTCGACGTGCCCAACGGGCTGAGCGTCATGGAAGGCGCGCGCGACAACAACATTCCCGGCATCGAGGCCGATTGCGGCGGCGCCTGCGCTTGCTCGACCTGCCATGTCTACGTTCACCCCGACTGGGTCGGCAAACTGCCCGAGAAGGAAGCGATGGAGGAAGACATGCTCGACTTCGCCTTTCAGCCCGACGCGGAACGGTCGCGCCTGACCTGCCAGCTGAAGGTGACGGACGCGCTGGAAGGCCTGGTCGTCCAGATGCCCGAGAAACAGATCTGATGCGCGCCGCGGTCCTGACCCTCGCGGCGCTGTTCGCAGGTTCTGCGCCGCTGCTTGCCCAGGACTGCCCGCACCCGGCCGAAATCGGCCAGGTCGTGCTGCCCGGTGCGCCCTGTTACGAGATCACGGCCAGCTACGACCGGCCGACCACGCGCTATCCGCACGGGGCGCTCGGCGACACCGAGGAATGGGCCTCGATGCTGGTGCGCCGGGACAACGTGAAGATCTACGTCAATGTCCCCGTGACCTATGTCTTCGAGGATCTTGCCCCGCGGCTGGCGAATTTCGACGACGATCCCGATCCCGAGATCGTGACCGTGGAAAGCTATGTCGCCGGCGGCGCGGCGCTGGTGGTCTACGATCCGGATTTCGACCACGGGCCGGCGGTGAAGCGCATGGCGGCGACCCGGGTGATCGGGCAGCGCAACCGCTGGCTCGCGCCCGTAGGCATCGCCGATTTCGACGGCGACGGGCGCAATGACGTGGCCTATGTCGAAACCCCGCACCTGGGCATGGTGCTGAAGTTTGTCACTCCCACGCAGGACGGGATGGAGCCGCTGGCCGAGGCCGGGGGCTTCACCAACCACCGCTTCGGAGAGGCGTTCATCCAGGGCGGCGTGCGCGACTGCGGCACTGGTCCCGAGGCGCTGACCGCCAATGCCGACTGGACCCGGATCCTGGCGGCGCGGCTCGACGGGGGGCAGGTGGTCAGCACCGATCTCGGCCCCTACGAGGGCCCGGAAAGCTTCGCGCCGTACTTGGCCTGTACGCCGTCCTGAAGCGGCTCCCGGGGTCGGTTCCGACCCCGTCAGGCTCCGGTAACGTCCATCTCGCGCTAAGGTGTGAGCACGTGTTTTGCACCCCTGCGCCGGCCCGTCCAAACCTCTGCCGTCACCAAACAGCAGAGCATCCGATGACCGACACCAGCCCGACCCGCACCAGCCCGAACGCCGCCGCCCCCGGCTTTCCGGCGGTACCGCACATCCTGCTCGCCGGCATCGCCGGAGAGTTTCTGTTCGAATTCCTCGCCTTCGCCATCGCGCCCGGCTTTCTCGGTCGCCCGATGACGCCCTCGATCCTGGTGACCGAGCTTGCCCGGCTGCAACTGGGACTCGAGATCGGCAGCCTCGGCGGCTGGATCGGCCACCTGCTGGCCGGCGCGGTCGTGTTCCCGCTGGGATACGCAGTGTTCCGCAGCGCGACAGGGCTCAGGGGCTGGGCGCTCGCGGGCCTGGCCTGGGGGCTGATCCTGTGGCTGTTCGCGCAAGCCATCCTGGCACCGCTAGCCGGTCGCCCGTTCATGCTGGGGTTCGTCCCCTACGCCTGGGCCTCGCTCATCGCGCATGGGCTTTATGGCATGACGGTGGCCTACGTGCTCGACAGGCTGGCCAACCGGCCCCGGCCCCTCAGCACCTGACAAGGCCCCAGGAAAGCGCGGCGCGCGACAACACCGCGCCGCGCCCCGCCACTTTGGTCCCCAAATATCCCCGCCGGAGGCCCCGGCCAGCCCCGTGCGCTACGTCAGCCGTCGCGCGACAGCGCCCGCCACCCGATATCCTTGCGCCAATGCGCCTCGGGCCAGTCGATCGCCTCGACCGCGGCATAGGCCCGGTCATGCGCCTCCTGCAGCGTCGCCCCACGGGCGGTCACACTCAGCACCCGGCCGCCCGCGCTGACCAGCGCGCCGTCCGCCTTGGCGGTTCCGGCGTGAAAGATCCGCACCTGCGGGTCGCCTTTGGCCGCTTCCGTCACGCCGCCGATGCGCTGGCCCTTGGGATAGCTGCCCGGATAGCCCGGTGCCGCCATTACCACGGTCATCGCGTGGTCCGGCGCCCATTTCAGTCGCGCGCCCGCCAGCTTGCCCTCGGCACAGGCAAGCATTGCGTCCAGCGCCTGCGCGCCCAGCCGCAGCATCAGCACCTGGCATTCCGGGTCGCCGAACCGGGCGTTGTATTCCACCAGCCGCGGCTGGCCGTCCTTGATCATCAGCCCGACATAGAGCACGCCTTGGTAGGGCGTGCCGCGCCGGACCATTTCGGCCAGCGTCGGCTTCACGATCCGCTCGATGGTCGCTTCGGTCACGGCGTCTGTCATCACCGGGGCAGGGGTATAGGCGCCCATGCCGCCGGTGTTCGGCCCCTCGTCGCCGTCATAGGCGCGCTTGTGGTCCTGCGCGGTGCCGATGGGCAGGAAGTCCTCGGCATCGCACAGCACGAAGAACGAGGCTTCCTCGCCCTCCATGAACTCCTCGATCACCACCTCGGCGCCCGCCGCGCCGAAGGCGCCGCCGAAGATCGCGCGCACGGCGTCCTTGGCGGTGTCCAGGTCCATCGCCACGGTCACGCCCTTGCCGGCCGCCAACCCGTCGGCCTTCACAACCACCGGCGCGCCGGTCTGGTCCAGATAGGCCAGCGCGGGGGCTTCCTCGGTGAAGCGGGCCCAGGCGGCGGTCGGTGCGCCGCAGGCGTCGCAGACTTCCTTGGTGAAGCTTTTCGAGGCTTCCAGCTTCGCGGCCTCGCGCCCCGGCCCGAAGACCAGCACCCCGGCCTCGCGCAGCACGTCGGCAACCCCGGCGGCCAGCGGCGCCTCGGGGCCGATTACGACGAAGTCGATGCCGTTCTCGCGGGCAAAGGCCGTTACCGCCGCCCCATCCTCGATATCGAGGGTGACGCAGGTCGCCAGCTCGGCGATGCCGGGATTGCCCGGCGCGGCGAACAGCTTGTCGCATTTCGGGCTTTCCGCGATGGCCCAGGCCAGCGCGTGTTCGCGGCCGCCGCCGCCAAGCAGAAGAATCTTCACAATCACCGTCCTTGTTTTGCAAAGTGGTTTAGGCAAGCGGGCCGAAAGGAACAAGTGGCGCGGTCCATGTCGTTCGTGTCGCGGAAGACGGCGGTAACGGTGGTACGCCCCGTGCTGGTGGGGCCGCGGCGCTGAACTGACCGCATTTCGCAGAATCGCCATGTTTCCGGTCTAGGATTCGCCTCCAGGGACCAGCAAAGGGGGCCGCCATGCGCGACCCGGCACTTTGGGAACGGTTGCGCGACTACCGGTTCGACGATCCGGACGCGGAAGTCCCGTTCAGCCAGAAACTCCAGCGGTCGGAAGGTTGGACCAGGCGGGCCACCGCCCGCATTATCGACGAGTATCGCAGGTTTCTCTACCTCGCGACGATCTCTGACGCGAAGGTGACGCCCAGCCGAAAGGTCGACCGGGTCTGGCATCTTCACCTGACCTACACCGAGGACTACTGGCACCGACTGTGCACGATCCTGGGCGGGGAACTTCACCACAAGCCGTCGACCGGCGCCGAGGAGGACGCGAAATACCTGGAGCAGTACCGGGACACCATCGCGCTCTATGAGCAGGAATTCGGCGATACGCCGGAGCGCGCGATCTGGCCCAGGCCGCCCCGTTCGGCGAAGCCGAAATCCCTGGGCTGGCTGGGCGGTTTCGTGCGGCTGATCCTGTTCTTCGGCATTATCTTCTTTGTGCTCACGCGGTTCTTCGTCGGAGTGCCACTTGTGGTTGCCCTGGTTGCGTCGGCCGTCGGGGCAGGCATTCTTCTGGCCATGTCGATGCCGGGCGCAGAGGGCGTGATCACGCTGAGCACCGACAGCGGCGGCGGGGATGGCGATGGCGGGGACGGCGGCGGGTGCGGCGATTGATCCCGCAGCCCGATTGACCCCGGCTTCGCCGCGCGCATAGTGTGCCGCGATGTCCGACCTGTTCGACGATCCCCCCGAAGGCGCCAACGCCCCCGAGTTCAGCGTCACGGAGCTGTCAGGCGCCGTGAAACGCACGATTGAGGGCGCGTTCACCCATGTCCGCGTGCGCGGCGAGGTGGGCCGCGTCTCGCGCCCGCGCTCGGGGCACGTGTACCTGGACCTGAAGGACGACCGCTCGGTCCTGGCAGGGGTGATCTGGAAGGGCAACGCGCAACGCCTGCGCACCCAGCCCGAGGAAGGCATGGAAGTCGTCGCAACCGGCCGGCTGACCACCTTTCCGGGCCAGAGCCGCTACCAGATCGTGATCGAGGATATCGCCCCGGCGGGCGTCGGCGCACTGATGGCGATGCTGGAAAAGCGCCGCACCGCGCTGGCCGCCGAGGGGCTGTTCGACGAAAGCCGCAAGCGCCCGCTGCCCTACCTGCCCGAGGTCATCGGCGTTGTCACCTCGCCCTCGGGCGCGGTGATCCGCGATATCCTGCATCGGCTGCGGGACCGGTTTCCGCGCAAGGTGCTGGTCTGGCCCGTCGCCGTGCAAGGCGACAAGTGCGCGCCCGAAGTGGCCGCCGCGATCCGCGGGTTCAACGCGCTTGAACCGGGTGGCGCGATCCCACGCCCCGACGTGCTGATCGTCGCGCGCGGCGGCGGTTCGATCGAGGATCTCTGGGGCTTCAACGAGGAAATCGTCGTGCGCGCCGCCGCCGAAAGCGGCATTCCCCTGATCTCGGCCGTGGGGCACGAGACGGACACGACGCTGATCGACTACGCCTCGGACCGCCGCGCGCCGACACCGACGGCCGCCGCCGAGATGGCGGTGCCGGTGCGCCGCGACCTGGCCGTGCACCTGGGTGCGTTGGAGGAACGCCGCCGCCGGGCGCTGGCCGCGCAGGTGACCACCAAGGGGCAGCGGCTGCGGGACCTGGCGCGCGCATTGCCGCGCCCCGAGGCCATGCTGGGCGAGCGCGCGCAGCGGCTGGATGCGGTGGGGCAACGCCTGCCGCTGGCCCTGACCGGCTTTGCCCGCCACACGCGGTTGCGGTTGACCACGGGGGCAGGGGGCCGCTTCGGCCCGCACCTGCTGACCGGGCGCATCGAGGTCCGGCGGGGGCGGCTGGACGCGCTGTCGGATCGCTTGCCACGCGGGCTTTCGCGGCAGGCGGAACGGGCGCGGGCGCGACTGGAGCGTCTGGTGCTGCGGCCCGGCCAGTTGGCGCGCGCCAGTGCCGAGGGCCGCGCAGCGCTGACCCGCGCCACCACGGCCCTGGCCCGCTGCGCGCGGGATGCGCAGAAACAGCGGCAGGACCGGCTGGCGGCGCTTTCAGGGCTGCTGCGCTCGCTGGGCTATACCGAGACGCTGCGCCGCGGCTTTGCCGTGGTGCGCGACGATGCCGGTAAACTGGTGCAGGAAGCCGGGGCCGCGCAGGCCGCCGGGGCGCTGGAGATCGAGTTCGCCGACGGGCGCGTGCCGGTGATTGCCGGGGGTACGAAACCCGTTCGCAAGGTGCGCAAGTCCGAGCCGGAGCCGGACGAGGGGCCGCAGGGCTCGCTGTTCTGACCGGGGCAAGCGCCCGGTCCGGGCGCCGGAGCCTCCGGCGGGAGTATTTTCGGGATAAAGAAGGCGGGGCGCGCGTTTGCCTGCGGGGGTGGCGGCGCGTCGGCTCAAAAAGATGCCGGCCACTGATTGGGGCAGTGGCCGGCAGGTGTCCCGTGCGTCAAGGAGGAGATGACGCCGCGGGCTGACCCCTTGGGGGAGGGGTTCAATTCGGGGGCGGGTCTTCGGTCCGTTCGTCGGGCGGCGCCTCCATCGCGCCGGTCATCATCGCCACTGCGTCGGACATGCTGTGGCGTCTGGGGTCGATGACCGCCTTGCGCGTGCCCAGCCGGTGGATATGGATGCGGTCCGCGACCTCGAACACGTGCGGCATGTTGTGCGAGATCAGCACGATCGGCATACCGCGTTTCTTCACGTCCAGGATCAGGTCCAGCACCTTGCGGCTTTCCTTGACGCCCAGTGCCGCCGTCGGGTCGTCCAGGATCACCACCTTGGAGCCGAAGGCGCAGGCGCGGGCCACGGCGACGCCCTGGCGCTGGCCGCCGGACAGGGTCTCGACCGCCTGGTCAATGTTCTGGATCGTCATCAAACCCAGTTCGGAAAGCTTCTCGCGGGCGAACCTGCGCATTGCGGCCTTGTCCAGCTTGCGGAGGTACTTCCCGGCGAAGCCCCCGGCGCGGATCTCGCGGCCGAGGAACATGTTGTCCACGATCGACAGCGCGGGCGACAGGGCGAGGGTCTGGTAGACGGTCTCGATCCCGTGCTCGCGCGCCTCGAGCGGGTTGGCATAGCTGACCGGCTTGCCGTCGAGCCAGATCTCGCCGTCGTCGGGCTGCACCGCACCGGACAGCGCCTTGATCAGCGTCGATTTGCCGGCGCCGTTGTCGCCGATCACGGCCAGGATCTCGCCCGGGTAGAGGTCGAAATCGCAGGCGTCCATGGCCGTGACCCGGCCGTAGCGCTTGGTCAGCCCGCGGGCGGAGAGAAGCGGTTCCATGCTGGTATCCAGGCTCATGACGACACCTTTCTGATCCACTGGTCCATGGCCACGGCGACGATGATGAGGACGCCGACGGTGAATTCCTGCCAGAGCACCTCGACCCCGGCCAGTTTCAGCCCCGAGCGGAACACGCCCACTGTGATCGCGCCGATCAGCGTGCCGAAGATCGCGCCGCGGCCGCCGAACAGCGAGGTGCCCCCGATCACCACGGCGGTGATGGCGTCGAGGTTGCCTTCGTAGAAACTTTGCGGGCTGATCGAGCCGAGGCGGCCGATGGCGATCCAGGCGCCGACTGCGCAGACGAACCCGGCGGTGGCATAGACCGACAGCAGGATCCGGTCGGTGCGGATGCCGGCCAGTTCGGCCGCCTCCTTGTCGTCGCCGATGGCATAGACGGCGCGGCCCCAGGCGGTCCAGTTCAGCACGTACCAGAACACGCCGAACATCCCCAGCATCAGGAAGGAGCCATAGGTGAACTGCGCGCCCATGATGCCCACCCGCTCGCCGAAGAACTTCAGTATCGGGGCGGTGGCGTCGATGTCCTGGCTGCGCACGGTCTGGGCATCGGAATACCACAGGTTCAGCGCGAAGAAGACCGACCATGTGCCGAGTGTCACGATGAAGGGCGGCAGTTTGAACCGAGTCACGAGGAAGCCGTTGAGTGCCCCACAGGCGGTGCCGACGGCGAAACCGATCAGGATCGCCAGCGGCGCGGGCAGGCCCAGCGTCACGCCCAGCCGCCCCATGACGACAGAACTGAGGACCATGATCGCAGCGACTGACAGGTCGATGCCCGCGGTCAGGATGATCAGCGTCTGCGCGATGCCCAGAATGCCGATCACCGTCACCTGCTGGATGATCAGCGAGAAGTTGAACGGCGTGAAGAAGTTGTTCGCCACCATGCCGAAGACGACCAGACTGGCCGCCAGCACCATCAGGGGGGCCGCGGGGGGGTAGCTGTGCAGGAAATGGTGCAGCCGCTCCAGCGGGTCGCGGTGCCTGACCTCGAACGAGGCGACACCACCGCCGGAGTGTATGGCCTTTTCATAGTCGTCGCTCTTGGAGCCTGACATGGCGCGTCTCCAGGGTGTTGCTTTGTCCGGCCAGGGACCGACGGAACAGGGCATGCTCGGGCCCTGCCGATGGCCCGGTGGCCGCCGGTCGGGGAGGGGGCCGCCGCCGGGGCGGCCCGCTTTGGTGTGGCGTTCGTGCGGGCAGGCGCGCGGCTAGATCAGCCCCAGCACTGTTCCAACGCCTCGTCCGAGGTGATCGAGTCGATCCCGTCGACCGGGGCATCCGTGACCAGCGTCACGCCGGTATTGAAGAAATCCAGCCCTTCAGAATTCGCGGGCTTCGTTCCGTCCTTGGCGAAGGAGACGATCGCCTCGACCCCCATGGACGCCATCTTCAAGGGGAACTGCATCGAGGTGGCCCCGATCACGCCGGCCTTCACATCCTCGACGCCCGGGCAGCCGCCGTCGACCGAGACGATGGTGACCTGATCCTCCAGTCCGAACGCCTTGAGCGCCTCGTAGGCCCCGGCGGCTGCGGGTTCGTTGATCGTGTGGATCAGGTTGATGCCGGAATCGATCTGCAGAAGGTTTTCCATCGCGGTCCGGCCGCCCTCGGGCGAGCCCTGGGTGATGTCGGAGCCGACGATGCGCGGATCGTCCTCGTCATACATCTTGTCCGGGTCCTTCACGTCGATGCCGAAGCCGCTGAGGAAGCCCTGGTTGCGCAGCACGTCCACGGTGATCTGCGCCTCGGACAGATCGAGCGTGGCGATCTTGGCGTTCTCGGGATCCTCGAGCGTCGCGGCGGCCCATTGGCCAATCAGCTCGCCCGCCTTGAAGTTGTCGGTGGCGAAGGTCGCGTCGGCGGCGTCGATCGGATCGAAGGGCGTGTCGAGCGCGATCACCAGCAGGCCGGCGTCACGCGCGGCGGCAACGGTATCGGCCAGTCCGGCGGGATCGGAGGGGGTGATCAGGATGCCAGCGGCCCCGGCGGCTATAAGGCTTTCAATCGCCTCGACCTGCGCCTCGTTGTCGCCGTCGTACTTGCCCGCGAAGGTCCGCAACTCGACGCCCATTTCCTCGGCCTTGGCGGACGCGCCTTCCTTCATCTTCACGAAGAACGGGTTGGTGTCGGTCTTGGTGATCAGGCCGATGATCATGTCGTCCTGCGCCAGCGCGCCACCGGAAAGGGCGCCCGTTGCGACGGCGGTGGACACAAGCAGAGTCGTGAGACGTTTCATGGTACAGTGCTCCTCCCAAAGCGATGTCGTGGTGTTCGTTTTTTGTATTTTTTCAGGCTGTCCCGCAGGGTGCCGGGGCAGGCCGCGACTACAGCAAGCACCCGTTCTGGCGATTCGTCAATTAATAAATCATATTGATTTGTTAATTGGAGGCTGGCAGTGTCTGCCCCATGGAACCATGGGAGGACTCCCTATGAAGGGTGGCGATTCGACCGGGCTGCGGGCATACAATGCGCGATTGATCGTCAACGAGATCCGCCAGGCCGGGGCCTTGTCCAAGGCAGAGATCGCGCGCCGCACCGGGCTTAGCGGACAGGCCGCCTCGGTCATCGTCAACGCCTTGCTGGCGGATGGCATCCTGCAGAAGGAGCCCAAGGTCCGCGGCCAGGTCGGACAACCCTCGACACCCTATTCGCCCAACCCGCGCGGTGCGTTTTCAGTCGGGGTCAAGATCGGCCGGCGCAGCCTGGAAGTGATCCTGGTGGACCTTCTGGGGCAGACCGTCTCGCGGCGGGAGGAAAGCTACGACGTTCCGTACCCCGAACATACGCTGGCGCAGGCGCAGGCCTTTGTCACTGATCTGTGCGGCGAACTTCCCCAGGACGAGCGTGCCCGCATCGTCGGGGTCGGCGTCGCGATGCCTTACGAGTTGCACGAATGGGCGGCCGAGTTGGATATCGACGACGACGCGCTGGCCGGCTGGAAGAACCTGGACGTGGCGGGGCTGATTGCCCGCGGCACCGGCTTCGGCGTAATGATCTACAACGATGCGACTGCCGCCTGTGCGGCCGAGATGATCGCGGGCGGCGCAATCACCGCGCACAGCGCGCTTTACGTCTATGTCGGAACGTTTGTCGGCGGGGGCGTTGTTCTGGACGGGCGGCTGCACCGGGGCGCGCAGGGCAATGCGGGAGCAATCGGCTCGGTCCCGCTGGGGCCGGTCAAGGCGGGACACGCGCCGCCGCAACTGATCGAATGCGCCTCGCTGATCCACCTGGAGCGCGCGCTGGCGGCGAAGGGGCTGCGGGGGGCCGCCGTGATCGACGGCACCGTCGATCCGGTGGCCGACCCCGAGGCAGAGGCGGTGTTCGACAACTGGCTGGCCCATGCCGTTCCGGCGCTGGCGCAGACGGTGGTCGCGGCGTGCGGCATCTTCGATTTCCAGACCGCGGTGGTCGATGGCCTGCTGCCCCGTCCCTGGCGTGCGCGGCTGGTCGCTGCGCTGGCCGACGAGGTGGAAGGATTCAATCTTGCGGGCCTGTCGCCGGTCGAGATCCGCGAAGGCTCCATCGGTTGGGGCGCGCGGGTTGTGGGCGCGGCACTGCTGCCGCTGAACGAGCGGTTCTCGCCCGATACCGATTTGCTGGTGCGCAACGGGCAGTCGTCGACCGCGGCGTGAGGGCGGCTGATCGGGCGATGCTCCGATCGTCGCGCTTGTGGCTGGCGGGGGCCTCCGGCGGGGATATTTCAGGAAAGTGGAAGGCGGGGCGGTCGCGTGATGGGATCGGACCGGAGAGGCGTGCCGGGGGATTGTGTCGGCTCGCGATGCGGGGTATTGCAATGTTTTGCTGTATTTTGCAGGATTCGGCATGGATCTCAATATTCCGGAAACTCGACAGGCGACGCTGGCGCGTCGCCTAGCCGACGGGCAGGGCCTGGTCGCGGCGACCTTGGCCGAGGAATTCGGTGTCTCGGTCGATACCGTGCGCCGTGACATCATTGCGCTGGAACATGCCGGACGCGCGCACCGGGTTCGCGGCGGCGCG
>JBFHFG010000026.1:0-12698 GCA_041583815.1 Halovulum sp. | reverse complement strand
GGTCAGAAATGAGGGTGCCGATCACCGTCAGAACACTGACGATCAGGATCATTGACCCGGCCAGGTACATGTCCTGCACCAGCAGCGCGCGCAGCAGCAGCGGGCCGGTGGTGGGCAGGTTCATGACGACGGCGACGATGATCTCGCCCGAGACGAGCGTCGGCAGGATCCACCCGATGGTCGAGATGAACGGGTTCAGCGCCACGCGCACCGGGTAGCGCAGCAGCAACTGGAACTCGCTCATGCCCTTGGCGCGGGCGGTGACGACATAGGGGCGGTAAAGCTCGTCCAGCAGGTTGGCGCGCATGATGCGGATCAGCGCTGCCGCGCCCGAGGTGCCGACGACGAAGATCGGCATCCAGATGTGCTGCAACAGATCGACGAACTTGGCCCAGGTCCACGGCTGGTTCAGATACTCGGGGCTGACCAGCCCCCCGACGCTCTGGCCGAAGTACTTGAAGGCGATGTACATCATCACCAGCGCCAGCAGGAAATTCGGGATCGCGAGGCCGAGGAAGCCGAAGAAGGTGGCGACATAATCACCGACCGAGTATTTCCGCACCGCCGAGTAGATGCCTATGGGCAGCGCGGTGAACCAGATGAACATCAGCGTCAGAAGCGAGATGCCGAAGGTCCAGGCCAGCCGGTCCCAGATCAGGTCGTTGACGGGCACGTTCTTCTCGAACGAGATGCCGAAGTTGCCCTCGAACAGGATGCCCTTCATCCACTTGAAGTATTGCACGTACATGGGCTGGCCCAGACCGTACTGCTGGCGCAGGGCCTCCATCACAGCGGTATTCTCGACGCCGGCCTCGCCCATGTCGGCGGCCAGTGCGTCCAGGTAGTCGCCGGGCGGCAGCTGGATGATGATGAAGGTCGTGATCGACACCAGGAACAGTGTCGGGATCATGTAAAGCAGGCGGCGTAGCAGGAAGGCGCGCATGTCAGTGTGCCTTTCGACTTGCAGTGCCGGCGTTGCCATAGGGCACGTTCATCGACGGGTTCCCGGTCACTTTAAGGGAAAAGGCGGCCCGACGCCGATCGCCGGGCCGCAGTCTAGACGGTCAAGGGAGAGATTGACCGTCTTCATAGTAGACCTGCGCGACATAGGGCGCCGGGAACCACAGCTGGCCGGCAATCGGCAGCGGGTCGGGCACATTGCGCACGTTGTTCCTGGCAAGACCGAAGTTCGGCTCGTTCTGCACCAGACCGACGGTGAAGAACTGGTCCATCGCCATCTCGATCAGCTTGGCCATGCGCTCGTGCTGTTCTTCGGGCGTGGGTGCGGCCTTGACGCTGTCGTACTGCGCCAGGATGGCCTTCACCTCTTCGGGCGGCTCTTCGCCGGTGGACTTGTCGGTCGCCCACTTGGCCCATTCGCGCGCCCATGAGACCGAGTTCGACGGCATCGGCAGATAGCAGAGCGGTGCCGTGTAGGCGTCCTTCTGACCGCCGCCACAGTTCCACAGATAGGCGTCCTGCTCGTTCGCGGTGTGCAGCGCGATCAGGCGGGAACGGTCGGTGGCGCGCACCTGGATGTCCACGCCCACGTCCGCCAGGTAGCCTTTGATCAGCTCCATCGCGTCCGGGTACTGCAGGCCGAAGACGTCGGCGACCAGGAAGATCAGCTGGAAGCGGTTGCCATCCGGACCAAGGCGAAAGCCTTCGTCGTCCTTTTCGGGCATGACCTTGTCGAGATATTCGTTGGCCAGGTCCGGGTCGAACTCGGTGTACTGCTTCTGGTATTCCTCCTTGAAGAACTCCGAGCCGGGCTGCGGGGCCGACTGGGCGGCATGGCCCGAGCCGAAGTACAGCAGGTCGATGATCTCCTGACGGTTGATCGCGTGGCTGACGCCGATGCGGAAGTCCTTGTTGTTGACGACCTCGCGCTTGACCGGATCCTTGTTGGTCAGGTTCATCATCACGATCATCGAGTTCGCGGGCAGATCGTTCACGTCGAAGAACCGGTACTTGCCGCGCTCCATGTTGTCGGTCAGCACCGCCTTGTAGGAGGGCCGGCCGATGTGGCGCAGCATAAGGTCGATCTCGCCGTTGAAGGCCTTCAGCAGGATCGTCTCGACGTCCTCGACCTGATCATAGGTGATGCGGTCGATATAGGGCAGCTGGTTGCCGTCCTCGTCGACCTTCCAGTAGTACGGGTTGCGCACCACTTCGACCCGGTCGGTCGAGCCGTAGGCGTTGGTCAGGTGCCATGCGTGCAGCGTCGGGCGGTCCGGGTTCTGCCAGAACAGCGGCGTGTCCATCGGCCCGGCCTTGAGGTTGAACAGCTGCTTCCAGTCCGAGGCCGCCGGTTCCGCATCCACCAGCTTCTGCACGTCCGGATTGTACTTCTCGTGGAACTGCGAAAGGTAGTGCTTGGCGAACACTGTCGGGTAGTAGCCGAAACCATAGGCCAGGTTCTGCAGGAACAGGCCGTTCGGCTCGCCGAATTTGAACTCGACCGTATAGTCATCGATCTTCGTAACCTCGACCGGACCGCTTGCACCGACGAAGTTGATGTCCTTGACCGGGGTCAGGTCGGAATTGAGGAACACGTCCTCGTACCAGAACATGATGTCATCGGCGCTGAACGGCTCGCCGTCGGACCATTTCATGCCTTCGCGCAGGTGGAAGGTGAAGGTCGTCGCGTCTTCGGACACCTCCCAGCTTTTGGCGATGTTCGGCTTCACCTCGCTCCAGTTCCAGTCCCAGCGGACCAGGTTGTCGCTGCCGATGGTGCGCACGATGTTGTGCTGGTCGCCGCCGCCGAGGATCGCGCGGCGCAGGGTGCCGCCGTACTCGCCGGTCTGCTCCACGACTTCCTGGACCATGGGCTCGGCCGGTAGGCGCTCGTCCACGGGGGGGATTTCGCCCGCCTCGACCATCTGGGTCAGCATAGGCGCCTCCTGCCAGGCCCATGCGGGGCCAGAAAGCGCCAACGCCAGACAGGCTGCCGCGACATGCGTCGCGCGCCATCCGCGTTTCCGGTTGATCAGAGTCATCATTTCCTCCTCTGCTGGTTCTTTTATTTGTTTTACCAGTTGGTTACGGACCCGTCGGGTCGTTTCAGGTGCGGCGGTTCCACATGCTCGGGCGCACCGGCGGCGCGGATCGCGTCTTCGTCCACCTCGACGCCCAGCCCCGGCGCGTCGGGGGTGATGTAGAACGGGCCGTCCATCTGCACCTGTTTCGGGAACAGCTTGGGATCGTGGAAGCCCAGGCTCTCGGTCGGGGCCTGACGGGTTTCGACCCAGGACCAGTTCGGAACGGCGGCGCCAAGGTGCACGGTCGCAGCGGTGCAGATCGGGCCCAGCGGGTTGTGGGGCATCAAGTCGATATAGTGCCGCTCACACCAGCCCGAGACCTTCATCGCCTCGGTGAAGCCGCCAATGTTGCAGATATCCAGCCGCATGTACTGCGTCAGCCCCTGTTCGATGTAGGGACCGGCCTGCCATTTCGACGCGAATTCCTCGCCCACGGCGAAGGGAATGTCGGTCATGGTGCGCAGGGTGCGGTACGCCTCGGGGGTTTCGTCGCGGATCGGTTCCTCGAGGAAATCCAGCGTGCCGGCGGGCAGCATGTTGCAGAAGCTTGCGGCCTCGGCCAGCGACAGGCGGTGGTGATAGTCGATGCCCAGCGTCATCTCGCGGCCCACGTGCTCGCGCACGGCGATCAGGCGCTCGGCGGTGGCGGCGATGGACTTGCGCGGCTCGAAGATTTCGCCGGTGTTCCAGATACCGGGCAGGATGCGGATGCAGTCCCAGCCGCCCTCTTCCAGCATCGTGACCTGCTTCAGCGTGCCCTCGATATCCGAGGCGTTGGTGGTCGCGAAGGCCGGAACCTTGTCGCGGTGCTTGCCGCCCAGAAGCTGGTAGACCGGAACCTGAAGGCGCTTGCCAAGGATGTCATGCAGCGCGATGTCGATGGCCGACATGGCGGCGGTAAAGACGCGCCCCCCCTCGAAATACTGACTGCGATAGCTTTCCTGCCAGATCCGGCCGATTTGCCGGCTGTCCTGCCCGACAAGGAAATCCGCGAAATGCCGGATGTTGGCCGCGACGCTGTTCTCGCGCGCGGATAGCCCGGATTCGCCCCAGCCGACGATGCCGTCCTCGGTCGTAATCTTGACCAGCAACTGGTTGCGAACCCCGACGCGGGCGAGGATCGGTTCGATGGCGGCAATCTTGGTCATGCTGTGTCTTTCGTCTTAATCAGTGCCAACCGACGCGCGGCGCGGCGGGGATCATGTCATCGGGGCGGGAGCGGATCATGTCGGTCAGTTCCCTGCGCGCTGCCGCGCCGGAAGCATCGTCGAACAGGTTGTCCATCTCGTTCGGGTCGTTGTGCAGGTCGTACAACTCTCCGGTGTCGGTCTGCATGTCGAGCGACAGCCGGTATCGGCCCGTGCGCACGGTGCGCAGATCCAGCGAGATGCCCGAGCGGCGCTCGTCCACCTCCCACTCGCCATAAGCGAAATCGCGGGTGGCGGTGCCGTCCAGCAGGCCACGCAGCGATGCACCGTTGTCGGGGGCATTTTCGATCGCGCAGAAGTCCGACAGGGTCGAGCGCAGGTCGAGCGTGCTGACCGGATCGTCGATCACCGCGCCCTGCGGCACGCCCGGCCCCTGCATCAGGCAGGGCACGCGCAGCAGGCCGTCATACAGCATCGGCCCCTTCAGCAGCAGGCCGTGATCGCCCAGCCACTCGCCGTGGTCGCTGATGTAGATGACATAGGTGTTGTCCAGTTCGCCCTTCGCGGCCAGCGCGTCCAGCATCCGGCCCACCTGGGCGTCGATGTTCGAGATCATGCCGTAATAGATGGCTGTGATCTGGCGCAGCGTCGCCTCGTTGATCTCGCCCTTGCCGCCCCAGTTCACCCCGCGGGCGTTGTGCTCGGTGCCGTGCGCGGTGCGCGTCGGGTTGTTCAGGAAGTCGTGGTGCCACCATGGGCGGCGATCCAAGTCTAATTCGTAGTGGCTTGGCAGGTCCACTTCGTCGGGGTCGTACATGTTGCCCCAGGGCAGCGGCGACAGGAACGGCGGGTGCGGGTCGGGGAACGAGACCCAAGCCAGCAGCGGGTCGTCGCCCTGCCCCTCTATCATCTCGATGGCGCGATCGCCGATCCAGGCGGTGGAATGCCAGGGTTCTTCCAGCTTCGAGCGCCAGGCCTGGAAATGGCCGGTCTCGGGCGGCAACGCCTCCTTGGCGCGGTCCCACCGCTCCCGGCCCTTGCCGTCCTGATCCAGGAACTGCTCGTAATGCAGGCCCTGTGGAAGGTCATACCAGCGGGTGTGGTGATGGGGGCGAAGCATCATCTGGACGTTGTCGAATCCGAAATAGGGGCCAGTCCAGTCGGGGGGATAATCCGCTGCGCTTTGATAGTTCTCAGCATGGCCTGTCGGCTCGAACGTCTGGTGCGAGGTGAAATGCGCCTTGCCGATGAAATGCGTATCATAGCCGGCGGCGCCGAAGATCCCGCCAAGCCCTTGCGCCCCGAACGCGGGGGCAAGATCGCGGCCGTTGTCGCGCACGCCGTGGGTATAGGGCAGCTTGCCGGTCAGGATCGAGGCACGGGCCGCCATGCACATCGGGTGCGGCGTGATGCAGTTCGCGAAACGCGCGCCTGCCTGGCCGATACGATCGATATTCGGCGTACGCACGTTGCGCCGGTCGGCGCCGATGCAGTCGCCGCGCTGCTGGTCGGATGAAATCAGGATAACGTTCGGACGCCGGACCACGCTTTTCCCCCCAGATATGATGTTATTATTGCTATGCCGATGATAGGCTTGCAGTTATTATATCGTCAACAAGCAATCTTGTTTTGTCATACCAAATTTTTGCCCCAATGCAAGTTTCGTATGATACATTGCACCTATCGTTGATCCTGCGGCATCACGCGGTCTGGCGGTCATTTTCCGCCTGTGCGATGAAATTGAAGTCGAAAACAGGGGCCAGGCACATGGTCGACCAAGCAGATCAAGAGATTTCAGCGCCGGACACCGACGGGGACGAGGCGCATGGCGAAAGCCGCGCCGCCGATGCCGTGGTCAAGGCGCTGGAGGCCGACATCCTGTCGGGCGCCCTGCCCGACGGCCGTCCGCTGCCGGCCGAGCGCGACCTGATCCAGCGATTCGGCGCCAGCCGCACCGTGATCCGCGAAGCGATCATAATGATGAGCGCGCGCGGCATGCTGCAAAGCCGCCCGCGCCACCGCCCCATCGTGAAGCGGCCCGATTACCGCACCGCGATCGACAGTATCGGCAGCATCATCCGGCACCTGCTGGTGGACAGTACCGACGTGCGCAACCTGTTCGACACCCGCATCTTCATCGAACGCGGGCTGGTCCGCGACGCCGCCATGTCCGGCACCAAGGCGGATATCGAGAAGCTTGCCGCCGCGCTGGAAGCGAACCACGCGGCAATCGACGATTCCGAGGAATTCTATCGCACCGATACCGAGTTTCACGGCGTGCTTTACGGCATGACCCGCAACCCGGTGTTCCCCGCCGTTCATGCCGCCTATGCCGCGTGGCTGTCGCCGCACTGGCTGCGGATGCAGCGCCACCCCGAGCGGAACAGGGTCAACTATGGCAGTCACAAGGCGATCTTCGATGCCATCGTGGACCGGGACCCCGAGGCAGCCGAGCGCGCGCTGACGGATCACCTGCGCTCGGCCTGGGAATATGTCCGCGTAACCTTCGACGCGGACCGCTGATCCTTACACCGGGTCGTGCGCCGCGCGTAGCTTGTCCCAGTCGAACACGACACCGGTCCCAGGCTCGGACGAGGCGACGGCAAGGTGGTTTTCCAGGCGAAGCGGGCGCGTGGTGTACTGGTCGATGGGGAAGGAATGAACCTCGATCCAGCCATCACCGGGGAAGCCTGACACAAGGCTGACGTGCAGTTCCTGCATGCCGTGGCTGCACACCGCGATCCCCGCATCGGCCCCCAGCCTCGCCGCCCGCAGCCAGCCAGTGACGCCACCGCAGTTTGAACCGTCAGGCTGAAGGAACGCCAGCTTGGAGCGCGCCACGGCTTCTTCGAATTCGTGGATCGTGTGCAGGTTCTCGCCCTGCGCGACAGGCATGCCGGTTTCGTCGGTGATCCGCGCATAACCGTCGTAATCGTCGGGGATGATCGGCTCTTCGAACCAGGTCAGGTTGAAGGGCGCAAAGGCTTTCGAGGCTTTGATGGCCTGCTCCACGCTCATGCCGTAGTTGGCATCGACCATGAAATGCCGATCGGGGCCGATCAGCTCGCGCACGGCGGCGATACGCTCGACATCGGTGGCAAGCTCGGGCTGGCCGATCTTGATCTTCACCGCATTGGCGCCCCAGTCCAGATAGCCCTGGATGCTATCCAGCAACTTGGGCAGCGGGAAGTTCAGGTCGATGCCGCCGCAATAGGCGCGGCACCGGTCTGCGTCGCCGCCGGCCATCTGCCACAGCGCCCTGCCCTCGCGCTTGCCGCGCGCATCCCACAGCGCGATGTCCACCGCCGAGATCGCGAACGAGGCGATGCCACCGCGCCCGACATAGTGCACCAGCCATTGCATGCCGTCGTAGATGGCGTCGATATCGCCGCCATCCCGGCCCAGCAGCCAGGGCTTGAGGTCGGTATCCACCATTGCCTTGATCGCGTCGCCGCCATAGCCGCCGGTATAGGTATAGCCCGCACCCTCGGTCCCGTCGTCCAGCGTGATGCGCACGGTGACAAGCTGGAAATGCGTGTGATCGCCGTGCTTGGCGTCGGTCAGCACTTCAGCCAGGGGAATACGGAACAGGTCGCAATCAACCGAACGGATCGCTGGCATGGTGGAATTCCTCCGAATACGGCCGACCAAACCTGACAAGTCGCCGATTATGGTATGACAAAAACAACCCGGTTATCGCCGCCGAGTGCGGAGTTTGTCAAGCCTGCGGAGGGGCTCAGACCCGGGCGGTGCGGGCGTGGCTGCGGACCCAGTCGAGCAGCGCGTCCGGCTCGGGCGGCAGACGGGTTTCCATGCCCCCGGCGAAGGTGCTGAAGGCGTCAAGGTTCAGGCCGTTGACGCCGACCAGCACCGGCACCTCAAGTTCCAGCGCGCGGGCGATCACGTCGCGAAAGCCCCTGCCCTCGGCCTCGTGCTTGCCAAACTTGTTGATGATCAGAACGTCGGTCTCGGCGGTCAGCCGCGCCGCAACCTCGGCCACCGAGCGTTCCAGCGCATCCGGGTCCAGCCGGCAGCCGCGCGCGCCGGGGCCCCGGGTCTCAGAGATCCGGAATGTCGGGCCGGCGGGCAGCACCGCGACATCCATGTCGCAGGGCCGGTCGGGACCGCAGTTCGTGTTGATCTGCACCACGCCGCTGGCGACCAGCCCCTCTTCGGCCAGGCGCTCGGCAAGCGAGGCCAGCAGGCGGTCGGTGTCGCCGCGTCCGGCGGTGGTGGTGCAGGCGATGTGCATGTGCGGTCTCCGGAACGGTTTGCCCCGGAGACCTTGGTGCAGCAGTGGCGCGGGTCTGTCCAGCCCCGCGCCGGTGCTTCAGATGGCGACCTCGGCCTGCGGTGCGACGATCAGCCTGCGGGCGTTCTTGGTCGCCACGGCGCTGTCGATGTGCCAGTTCATGAGCGTTGTCATCAGATCGGCCTTTACCTGCGCAGCAGCGGGATCGTCCCACAGGTTCCGCCGTTCGCCTGGATCGGCCTGAAGGTCGAAGAGCTGGCCGAAGTCGGCCCCCTGGTAGTGCACCAGCTTGTGCGTGTCCGACCGGACCATGGTCACGAAACTGGCGCCGGTCAGGTTCACGTCACCGCCCTGCTCGCAGAACACGTGCGCACGGCCGTCGAACCCCTGCCCTTCGAGCGCCGGGTTCAGCGAGATCGCCTCGAACGTCGGATCGGGCGTGACGCCTGCCCACTCCAGGATTGTGGGACCCAGGTCGAACAGCTGCACCAGCTCGTCCACCTGCCGGCCACCAGCGAACTTTTCCGGCGCGCTGATGATCAGCGGCACGCGGGTGACTTCCTCGTACGGCGCCCATTTCTGGCTGAGCCCGTGGTCGCCCAGATTGTCGCCGTGGTCCGAGGTGAAGATGATGATCGTGTTGTCCATCCGGCCGCGCGCTTCCAGCGTGTCCAGGATCTCGCCCACCTGTTTGTCGATCATCTCGACATTGGCGTAGTAGTAGGCGCGCATCTTGTGCAGCTCGTCCCGCGTCGGGTTCAGCTTCCATGCGACGGAATCGTGATCGACCTCGACGTCATGGATGCGCTTCTCGGTCAGCGGCGGCGGCAGGTGGGCCGCGTCCTCGTCGGTGAACTCGGGCAGCGGCACGTCGCGGTCCATGTACTTCTGGGCGATCTCGGGCGTCGGGTCATAGGGCGGGTGCGGTCCGGGGAAGCCGACGACAAGGAACAGCGGCTCCTGTACCGGCTTGGTTTCTAACCACCATTTCGCGGTTTCGCCGACGAAATTGTCGGAATGCAGTTTCTCGGGCAGTTCCCACAGAAAGGCCCCCAGAGCATCGCGATAGTCGTCGCGCTTGCGGTACTCGACGCGCTGCTGCTTTTTGAGCCCGTGGCTGGCCAGCGCCTTGTCCCATTCGTCGAAATACCAGCGCCCCTCCATGAAGCGGTCCTTGTTCTCTACCGTGTAACGCTCGGAGAACCCGGCTTTGGCGTCATACGGGATCGTGTGCATCTTGCCGATGTTGACGGTCCGGTAACCGGCATTGGCCAGGTCCTCGACCCAAGTGCGGCTCCACGGTTGGCCGTTGGCCAGCACGCCGTTGGTGTGCGGGTAATAGCCGGTGAACAGACTGGCGCGGCAGGGCACGCAGCTGGGGGCGGTGACGTGGCAGTTGGTGAAGGTCACGCCACGTTCCGCCAGCCGGTCTATGTTCGGCGTGTCCATGTGGGACGCACCCAGCGCGGCAATGGTGTCATAGCGCTGCTGATCGGTGACGATCAGGATGATATCGGGCTTGTCGAGCGACGCGTCGGTCAAGGTCAGTCCTTTCGGTCGGTTGGTTCGAGCCGAAGCTCGAAAAAGCGGTCGCCAAGCACGTCGATATGCGCCTGCATTGCGGTCTTGGCGTTCTCGGGCATGCGACGGCGCATGGCGCGCAGGATGTCGCGGTGATCCTGAACCGAGCGGCGCCGGTTCGACGGCTTGCGCGTCAGGTCGTACCAGCGGCTCCAGAGGTTGCTTTCGCGCATCCGCCACAGGTGCGCGACATAGCTTTCGATGACCCCGTTGCCGGCCGCCTGCGCGATCAGCGCGTGAAACTCCACGTCCGCCTGGTCGAACACGGGGATGTCGTCGATGGCGGCGGCCATGCGATCCACCGTAGCTTCGATAGCGTCGAGTTGCGGTTCGGTCGCGCGCTGCGCGGCGGCGTAGGCGGAATGGCCCTCGACCACGCGGCGGGCCTCCAGCACCTCCCACGGGCCGACGGCATCGGTGGCGATCAGGTCGCCCCGGTTGCGGTCGCGCAGGTGTTCGGACAGGACATAGACGCCCGATCCGACGCGGATCTCGATGAACCGCATGATCTCCAGCGCCAGCAACGCCTCGCGCACCGTGGTGCGGCTGACACCGAGTTGCGTGGCCAGATCGCGTTCGGGTGGAAGCCGTTCGCCGGTGGCATAGTCGCCGGCATTGATCTGGTCGGCCAGTTGCTGGGCCACCTGAAGATAACGCCGGCCCCCGCCGGGCAGGTCTAGCGCGCTCATGTCGAAACCCCTCTGCTGCGAGCAATGCGCTGCAGAATAGCGGGCCACGCGACGGTTAGCACGGCGAGAGCGAGGAACAGGATCGCATAGGGGCGTTGGAAGATCTCGAGCGCGTTGCCGTCCGACAGCATCAGCGATGCGCGCAGTTGCTCTTCGGCGATCGGGCTGAGCACGAAGCCGATCACGAACGGACCAAGCGGGACGCGCGCGGCCTCCAGCCCCAGGCCGATGACACCGAAGGCGATCATCACCCAGACATCGACGAAGCTAGAATTCACGGCGTAGGAGCCGACGACGCAGAACACCAGGATCACGCTGAGCATGCCTGCGCGCGGCAGCCGCACGAGTTGCGCGATATAGCTGACCGCGCCCCACATCATGATCAGCATGAACAGGTTTGCCAGCAGGTAGGCGGCAATGATGCCATAGGCGATCTCGGGCGCGTTCTGGAACAACAGCGGACCGGGTTGTAGATTGTGGATGGTCAGTGCGCCGATCAGGATCGCCTCGGTCACGCTGCCGGGAATGCCCATGGTGATCAGCGGGATCAGCGCGCCGCCGATGGCCGCGTTGTTGGCGCTTTCGCCCGCGACCACGCCCGGCTCGTGCCCGGTGCCGAACTTCTCGGGTTCCTTGGACAGTTGCTTGGCGGTGGAATAGCTGACCAGCGCGGCGATGTTGCCGCCGATGCCGGGGAGCAAGCCGATCCAGGTGCCGATCAGCGACGAGCGCGCCATGTTGGCCCCATGGGTCTTCGCGTCGGACAGGTAGACTGGCAGCCGGCGCTTGGGGATCTCGATCTTCTTGTTGCTGATGGGCAGCGCCGCGTCGCGCAAGACCTGGCTGATCGCGAAGGCGCCGATCAGCACCGGCAGCAGGCCGAAGCCCGACAGCATGGCCGACGAGCCGAAGGTCAGCCGCGCCTGCCCAATGGAACTGTCGATGCCCGGCAGCGCGAAGGCCATGCCAAGTGCGGCGGCCAGCAACCCCTTGACCAGCGATCCCTGCGCCAGCACTGCCAGCATCACCAGCGCCATCAGGACGAGGGTAAAATATTCCCAGGGGCCGAATTGCAGCGCGAATTTCGCCAGCGCCGGGGACATGCCCGCAAGGAACCCCCAAGAGATGATGCCGCCCACGACCGAGGCCATGATGCCCAAGGCCAGCGCCCGCTCGGCCCGGTTCGATTGCGCCATCGGGTAGCCGTCGAAGGTGGTGACAATGGATGCGGGCGTGCCCGGCATCCGCAGCAGGATCGCGGTGATCAGCCCGCCCGAGATGCCGCCGACATATTCTCCGATCAGAAGCGTGACGGCGTTGACCGGATCCATGTGGAAGGTCAGCGGCAGCGTCAGCGCGATCAGCATCGAGGCGGTCAGCCCGGGGATCGCACCGATCACGATGCCAAGGCCGGTGCCGATCAGCAGCAGCAACAGGTTGTGCCAGTCCATCAGGGCGGCGAAGGCGTCCAGCATGGGTCAGCCGATCTCGATATAGAGGAAGTTGGAGAAGATGAACGACAGCGTCGCGGCCAGGGCCAGCCCAAGCGCGCCGTAGATCAGCGCGGGCTTCCAGCCGCCGCCGGACAGAACCGTGCCCGAGGCGGCGAGGAAAAGCGCCGTCAGCGGCAGGAACGGCAATTGCCCGAGGTCGAGCGCCGCGACATAGGCGATCAGCGCCGCCAGCACGCCAAGGCTGCGCATCGGGTGCGACGGCTCGACGGTCTCTTTCGGCGCGGGGGCTTCGGCCCGCAGGCCAAGGATCGCGCGGATCGCGACCCATATGCCCAGGGCGATCAGGATAACGGCCAGCCCCCGCGGCACAGCGGCAGAACCCAGCGGTTCGAACCGGGGCGGCGGCAGCTCGGCCGCGCCAATCAGCAGCACGATTGCGCCCCCGATCACCAGCACGGACAGGGCAAGATCACCCCAGTGTTTCAAATGGTTGCGATGCATTCCTGATATCCCGTGAGAGGCCGGGCGCG
>JBFHFG010000025.1:0-12787 GCA_041583815.1 Halovulum sp. | reverse complement strand
TCCGCGCCGGTGATAAGGCCCAGCGACACAGGGGCGGCATTGCCCACAATCAGCCACAGCTCATGCACGCGGCCCGCCTCGGCCTCGGGGCCGGAAATGCGGGCGATGCGCAGCTCGTTCCCGCGCAAAGCGACCTCATAACGCAAGTCGCTGTTTTCGGCGGTCAGCGTGGTCAGTGGGGTAAAGGGCGCAGGTGCGTTGGGCAGATAGACCAATACAGCCACACCCAAAGCGGCCGCAATGGCCGCACCACCAAACCAGCTTTTCCAAAAGGCCGGTTTTTTCGGGGCAGGTGCAGGCACGCCAAACAGCCGCGCCTCTATTTTTGGCAACAAGTTCGGGGCAGGGCTTTCGGCATAATCGGCATTCAGGGGGGCAAGCCGCGCCTCCCATCGTTCGACCGCCAGCGCGAAATGCGCATCGCGGCGAATGCGGGTGGCTGCGGCCTCACGCTCGGCCAGCGGCAGGGTGCCCAGCACATATTCGGCGGCCAAAAGATCGGTTGCGTCTTTTTCAGGGATGTCAGGTTCGGTCATCGGTCCAAACACTCCCTTAGCGTTAGCAGGCTGCGGCGCAGCCATGTGCGCATTGTGTTCAACGGCACGTTAAACTGCTGGGCAAGCGCCTCATAGGAAAGCCCCTCCAGATACGCGCCTTGCACAGCGGCAGAACGGTCTGGAGCCAGCTCGCCAAAGCATTTGACGGCGCGGCGGGCCTCGCCCTCGGCCATCAGGGATTGCAGCACGCCGCGCCCCTGATCGGCCACTTGCGCCACTGCTTCGCCATCATCATTATTCGACTGCACAGCACGGCTGCGCAAACGGTCAATCGCATGGTTGCGCGCGATGGTGATCAGCCATGTCATGCCACGGCCTTTGTCCGCATCAAAGCGGCGGGCGCGCAGCCAAACGCGGGTGTAAACTTCTTGCAACCCATCCTCCGCTTCGGCTCGGTTTCCCAAGATACGCAGCAATACGCCCATAAGTTTCGAAGAGGATGCCGAATAGATATCCCGAAACGCCGCGCGGTCTTGCGCGGCGATACGGAATAGAAGCAAGGCAATCGGGTCATCAGACATGGCGTGACCCTAGCAGTCTTTGGCGCGCGGTCAATTGCTTAGCCGCTGTTCTCAACCCCAAAACCTAACCACGTCTGCGCCGTCTTCCGCCGCCTTCGGTATCGCCGCCGGTGTTAAAGTTCACATCGGGCAGGGTCAGGATGGAAAACAGGTTCGGAAACGCCTCAACCGCGTTGGGAATATTCGAGGCATTGACGAAATGTTCCTGAAAGCGCGGCTCAATCGCGGTTTCAATTTTATGGATATTGCTGACGGTTTCTTCCACCTCGGCCCGCGCTTTGCGGTTCAGCAGCGCAATCCGCGCCCCAGTACCAGCGGCGTTACCGGCCGAGGACACCTTATCCAGCGGCACATCGGGGATCATGCCCAAAACCATCGCATGTTTGGGGCTGATATGGGCGCCGAACGCACCGGCCAGAACGATACGATCAACGGTATCGACGCCGAACTTATCCATCAGCAGCCGCGCACCCGAATAAAGCGCCGCTTTGGCCATTTGAATTTCGCGAATATCGCGGTTGGTGACCGTGATGCGCGGGCCGCCATCGGCGGTGCCATCCCAGATAAGATAGGAATGGGTGCGCCCATCCTTGAACACGCGCTCGGTGCCGGTTTGCTCGGGCGAGCCGATCAGGCCCGGCCCATCGACGATGCCCGCCATCCGCATTTCAGCGACCATCTCGATGATGCCCGATCCACAGATACCGGTGATACCCGTGGTCGCGACCGCCAGATCAAAACCTTCCTCATCCGACCACAGGTCAGACCCGATCACCTTGAACCGCGGTTCTTTGGTCACAGGGTCAATCTCGACCCGCTCAATCGCGCCGGGGGCGGCACGCTGGCCGGAACTGATCTGCGCGCCTTCAAAGGCGGGGCCGGTGGGCGACGAGCAGGCCAGAACCTTGGTCGTGTTGCCCAGCAAGATTTCGGCATTGGTGCCAACATCGACAACCAGCACCAGATCGGGCGATTTTTCGGGTGCCTCAGACAGCGCCACTGCCGCCGCATCCGCGCCCACATGGCCCGCGATGCAAGGCAAAATATAAACCCGCGCCGAAGGGTGCAGCTGCAAATCCAGATCCCGCGCGGTCAGGTGCAAACTGCCCGAGGTGGCCAGCGCAAACGGGGCTTGGCCCAGCTCATACGGGTCAATCCCAAGGAACAGATGGTGCATCACAGGGTTGCAAACAAAGACGGCATCCATGATCAGCCCCTTATCAATCCCCGCCTCTTCGGCGATATTGGTAAAGAGCGTGTTCATACCGGCCCGCACAGCGGCCGTCATTTCGGCAGCACCGGTTTCATTCATCATGGAATAGCTGACGCGGCTCATCAAATCCTCACCAAAGCGGATTTGCGGGTTCATCAGGCCCGACGATGCCAACACCTCACCCGAGCGTAAATCGCACAAGTGGCCTGCGATGGTGGTAGATCCCAGATCAACCGCCACGCCGTAAATCGTGCCTTCGTACAGGCCCGGCCACAGGTGCATGATGCGCGGCACCTCATCATCGCGTTCGCGGTGCAAGGCCACTGTGACCTTCCATTCGCCTTTGCGCAGGGTGGTTTGCAGGCGCGTCAACACCGACAGATCGGCGCGCACCGCATCCACCTGCCACTGGTCGCGCAGCGCCATCGACAGCCGTTCAAAATCGCCCGAAGGGTCGTGCATGTCGGGCTCCGTCACCTCGACGTAATGCAGCGTCACCGAAGGGTCGAGGTTGATCTGCCGCGCCTCGGCGCGTTTGCGGATCACCTGCTTATGCACCTGACTTTCGGGTGGCACGTCAATGACCACATCGCCTTGCACCTTGGCCTGACAGCCCAGCCGCCGCCCGTCAATCAACCCGCGCTTGGATTTATAGCGTTCCTCGACCGCGTTCCATTCCGACAGCGCACCATCGGACACCGTCACCCCATGCTTGGCAAATTCGCCATAGCCGGGGGAGATTTGGCATTTGGAACAAATCCCGCGCCCACCGCAAACAGAATCCAGATCAACCCCCAACTGCCGCGCGGCAGTCAGAACCGGCGTGCCAATGGCAAAGCGACCGCGCTTGCCCGAGGGGGTAAAAATCACAAGTGCGTCTTGGGTGGTCATAGCTAATCCTTACTTTGTCCCACATCGTTCTAGGCTGTGGCGCGCCTGTGGCAATGCCATAAAGCGGCAATTCACGCGCTGGTTTCGCCGCAAATAGGCGGCCAAAGCCTGTGGCGCGTGAAAGCGGCTTACAATGGACGGATTTTCAACAAGGTGATGCGGTTTTCCTTGCGCGTCACCACTTCGAAACGGAAACCGTGAAAGCTGAAAACCTGACCTTCATTCGGGATAAGCTGCGCCTCATGGATCACGAAACCCGCCACCGTATTAGCCTCATCATCGGCAAGGCCCCAATCGGTGATGCGGTTCAAATCGCGGATCGTCATCGCACCTTCGACGATGTAATCGCCAGCATCGGTGCGGGCCAAAGCCTGATCTTTTTCCACCACGTCAAATTCATCGCGAATTTCGCCGACGATTTCTTCCAGAATATCCTCAAGCGTGATCAACCCGCGCAAGGCGCCGTATTCATCGACCACCAGTGCGAAATGCGTGCGCCGTTTCAGGAACTGGCGCATCTGCTCATCCAGCGGGGTGGTGTCTGGCACAAAATAGGGCTTCATCGCGACTTTCAGAATGTCGAGATCGGTAAGCTTGGCAATCCGCCCCGCGCCGGTGCGCAAGAGCTTGTCCACCTCGCGCAGCAGGTCTTTGGCATGCACCACGCCCAAAATATTCTCATCATCCCCGCGATACACCGGCAAGCGGGTGTGCGGCGAGGCCAGAACCTGACTCAGAATATCGCCCGGCGTTTTTTCGGCGTCGATCATTTCGATATCACGGCGGTGGCGCATGATTTCCTCAACCGTGCGGTCGCTCAGGTCCAGCGCGCCCAGCAGGCGGTCGCGGTCCTCGCGCATCACCGCACCTTCGGAATGGTGCAGGGCGATCGCGCCGGCGATTTCCTCTTGCGCGGCAAGGATCGAGGCGCCGGGGTCCGTCTCGACCCCCATCAGCCCCAGGATCGTGCGGACCAGCCAGCGCACCGCGTTCACCACGGGCGAGAACACGCGCACCACCACGCTGATGATCGGTGCGACACCCGCCGCCGCCCGTTCGGGGTTGGTGATGGCATAGGTCTTGGGCATAACCTCGGCGAAGATCAGCACCAGCGCCGTCATCGCCAGGGTCGCAACCGCGACCCCGCTTTCCCCGAACAGCACCGTCAGCGCTGAGGTCGCGAGCGAGGTCGCCAGGATGTTGACCATGTTGTTGCCCAGTAGCACCGCGCCGATCAGGCGTTCGTTGTCCTCGGTCAGGCGCAAGGCGCGGATCGCGCCGCGCTGACCCTTGTCGGCCATGCTGTGCAGCTTGCCGCGCGAGGCGGCGGTCAATGCGGTTTCCGACCCCGAGAAGAAGGCCGACAGCATCAGAAGCGCCAGCACGGCCGCCACCGTCAGCCATAGCGCGGCATCCCAGCCGGCGGCGGCGGTTTCGGTCACGATCTCGGTTTCCATTGCGGTTTCCCTGCGCAGTATCGGTTGTCGGGTAGTTAGGCGTCCGGGGCCACCTGTTGCAAGCGGTGGCGCGCCCCGTGCGGATCAGGCCAGCGGATGAGTGTCCAGAACGATCTGTTTCAGGCGCTCTTCCAGCACGTGGGTGTAGATCTCGGTGGTCGCCACATCGGCATGGCCCAGAAGCGTCTGGATCGCCCGCAGGTCGGCCCCGTTGCCCAGCAGGTGCGTCGCGAACGCATGGCGCAGCGTGTGCGGCGACACCGTGTCAGGGGGGATTCCTGCGGTGGCGGCGAATTTCTTGACCAGCAGGAAGAACTGTGTGCGGGTCATGTGCCCGGCCCGCGCGCGCGACGGGAACAGGAAGGCCGAGGGCGCGCGCCCTTCTGCCGTTGCCTCGTCCTCGGCGGCATCGCGTACGGCCAGCCAGTCGGCCAGTGCCTCGCGGGCGGGGTCCGACAGCGGCACCATGCGTTCCCGTCCGCCCTTGCCGCGCACCAGCAACATGCGCGGGTCACCGCGTGCGGCGGCAGCGGGCAGGCCGACCAACTCGCTGACCCGCAGGCCGGTGGCGTAGAGAAGTTCCATCAGGCAGCGGTTGCGCAGCCGCTCGGCATCGGTCCGCCCGGTCTGTGCCGCCGCGTCCAGAAGCGCATCGACATCCGACTCGGACAGGGTTCCGGGCAGCTTGCGGCCCTGGCGCGGGCCAGGGATCAGTGCGGCGGGATCGTCGCCGCGAAGCCCTTCGGTAAAGGCGAAACGGTAGAACCCCTTGAGCGCGGACAGCCGCCGGGCGCGGGTGCTGGCGGCACGGCCCTCCAGTTCCAGTGCGGTCAGGTAATCCTCGATCTGGGCGCGGGTCGCGCCTTCGATCGTGGCACCAGCGCGGGACAGGTGGTCGGCATAGTCGCGCAGGTCGCGGGCATAGTTTTCCAGTGTGGCCCGCGCGGCGTTGCGCTCGACCTGAAGTGCCTCGAGGAACGGGCCGATCCAGGTGTTCGCGGCGCTCATGCCTGGGGCAGCAGCAGCAGCGTCTCGATCGCCACCTGGCGGGCGATGTCGTCAAGCCCGGCGGTGCGCAGCAGGTACAGCGCGGCTTCCAGGTCGCCGGGGTCGATCTCGGTTCCCGGTTCCAGCAGGGCGAGGGTGCGGATCAGCCCCTCGCCGACGAACCCGCGCGAGATCAGGCGGCTGATCTGAAGCGCGTCCTCGGTCGGTGGCTCGTCGGTGGTCAGCCCGTTCGCGACCGCCGCGCGCAGCGGCGCCAGCGTGGCGGTATCAGGAAGCGTGGCGGTTCGGTCGACCAGCGCACGCATGTAACGGCTGGTGGCGTCATTGTTGTCGGGGAACCACGGATCGGCGGCATCGTGGCGTCCCGCCAGTAACAGAAGCGCCGCGACTTCCTGGCGCAGGTCGGCCGGGAAATCCTCGGGCGTCAGCGCCATCAGCTGCCGCACATAGGTCGATGCCAGCGCCGGGCGCAGCCCGGAGTCCGAGAACATCCGGTCCGCCTTGATCAGGGCAGGGGCGATCACCTCGGGGTCGGCCAGCGACAGCGCGCGGTCCAGTTCCTGCACTGCCGCGGCATGGTCCCACACGCCGCCCGATGCGGCAGGGGTGCCCCCGCGATAGGCCTCGAACAGCGCCCCGGCGGGGGCGGCGCCGGCGCGCACCAGTTTCTCGCGCGCGGTGATCCGGGTCTTGAGCGGGCTGTCGTCCGAGGCGTCCGGCACCAGGAAGGCCAGGGGCAGCGTCCGGGCGGGCCGGGGCAGGGCGACGGCCTCGCGCACGACGTAGTCGAGCGTGGTCAGCGGGTCGGGCACCGGCGGCGGCGCCGTACCCTCGAAATGCGCGGGATCAAGGAACCAGGCCAGCGCGGTTTCCTGCGCGTCGGTGATCTCTCCGACCTCGCGGCCCAGGTTCAGCGTCAGTGCCGCGGCCGACCAGTCGCCCAGCCGCGCCAGGCAATAGACCCGCGCGGGCAGCGTCGGCGACAGCGCCGGAGAGCCGCGCAATTGTTCACACTCGTCATCGACGCGGCCGGTCAGCAGGCCGATGTCGAAAGCCCGGCGGAACAGTTCGGGATCGGTCACGCCCGCGGCGTCGACCAGCGCCTCGGCCTCTTCCAGCATTCCCGCGTCCATCAGCGCGTCGATCCGGGCCAGCAGCACCCGGTTCTCGGGGCCGGAGGCGGCGGGCGGCACGGTTTCTGTCAGCAGGATCGCCCGGAACAGGTTCCGCGCGGCGGGCACGCCGCCGATCCGGTGCCCTGCGATCAGGCGTCGCACGCGCTGCGCGGTCGCGCCGCCCCACAGGTCCTTGGGCAGGCCGGTGATGTCGGGGCTGAGGATGCCGACGCCGTTGCGCGCCACACCGTCCAGCGGCTGGGTCTCGATCGTACCAGGATCGAACGGCCGGATCGTCGGCAGCGCGGGTCGTCCGGGGCCGGTGTCGGACGGCGGATTCGCGCCTGTGCGCAGTACCTCGGACAGCCACGGGATCGCGCTGCGCGGCGACTCGTCGGCGGAACCGGCGGGCGCGGACAGCACAAGACCGATGGCCAGGACGGCTGCGGCGGACCGACGCATGACTACTCCGCGGAGGGGGTGACTGGGATCACGACACGCTCGACCGGTGCTGGCGGCGGCGCGATCAGCGCATAGCCTACGAGGACCAGGGCCCCCAGCACCAGCAGGTAGGCGAGATACTTGAATACCCGTTTCATCGGGGCCTGCCTCTCGTTTCTGCGGGCGCCTGTCACGCCTCGTTTCGGTATGGAATCTACCCCTACCTTCAGGTTACATCAATTGTCGACCGACAGGAAAGTTCTGCCCCTTGCCCGCTACTGCCGATCCGAAAGTCACCGTCACGCTGAATCGCCCGCTTGTACTGGTGGGGCTGATGGGGGCGGGCAAGACCAGCGTCGGCAAACGCCTTGCGACGATGCTGAACGTTCCGTTCCGCGATTCCGACCACGAGATCGAGGCCGCCGCCGGCCTGGAAGTTCGCGAGATCTTCGAGAAATACGGCGAACCGCATTTCCGCGAGGGCGAAGCGCGGGTGATCCGCCGCTTGCTGTCCGAGGCGCCCGGCATCCTTGCCACCGGCGGTGGCGCGTTCATGTCCGAGGCCCTGCGCCGCGAGATCGCCCTTTCCGCCCGGTCGATCTGGCTGGACGCCTCGCTTCCGACGCTGTGGCAGCGGGTCAAGGACCGACCGACGCGGCCGCTGTTGCAGCAGCCCCAGCCGCGCAAGGTGCTGTCCGACCTGATGGAGGCGCGCAACCCGATCTATGCGCAGGCGGACGTGCGCGTGTTGTCCGAACCGGGGCTGACGCACGACCAGATGGCGCGCCGCATCCTCGAGGGCGTGCGCAATTACGACCTGGCGCATCCCGACCTGCCGCCGGTCCTGGAAAAGAAGTCCCTTTGATGAGCATTCGTACCGTAAGCGTCGACCTTCCCGGTCGTGAATACCCGATCCGCATCGGTGCGGGCCTGATCGAACGCGCCGGCGAGGAAATCGCGCCCTACCTGGCCCGCAAGCGCGTCTTCGTGCTGACCGACGAGACCGTCGCCGCGCATCACTTGGACCGGTTCCGCGACGCCTGCGCAGCCGCGGGCATTTCCGTCGATGCGCTGGCGCTGCCCGCGGGCGAGGCGACCAAGGGCTGGCCGCAGCTGGAACGCGCGGTCGAGTGGTTGCTGGAAGCCAAGGCCGAGCGGCGCGACCTGGTGGTGGCGCTTGGTGGTGGGGTGATTGGCGATCTGGCCGGGTTCGCGGCGGCGATCCTGCGGCGCGGCGTCGGCTTCGTGCAGGTGCCGACCACGCTGCTGGCGCAGGTCGACAGCAGCGTCGGTGGCAAGACGGGCATCAACTCGCCTCGTGGCAAGAACCTGATCGGCGCGTTTCACCAGCCGCGCCTGGTTCTGGCCGATATCGCCGTGCTGGAGACATTGCCGCAGCGCGATTTCCTGGCCGGATATGGCGAGGTGGTGAAATACGGACTGCTGGGCGATGCCGATTTCTTCGACTGGCTGGAGCAGGCGGGCCCGACCCTGGCCGCCGACCGGGACGCCCGGCTGCGCGCGGTCGAGCATTCGTGCCGCATGAAGGCCGAGATCGTCCTGCGCGACGAGACCGAGCAGGGCGACCGCGCGCTGCTGAACCTGGGTCATACATTCTGCCACGCGCTCGAGGCGGCGACGGGCTATTCCGACCGGCTGCTGCATGGCGAGGGGGTGGCGATCGGTTGCGCGCTGGCCTTCGAGGTGTCGGCGCGCATGGGCCTGTGCAGCCAGGAAGACCCCTCGCGCGTGCGGGCGCACCTGCGCGCCATGGGCATGAAGACCGACCTTGCGGACATTCCCGGCGCATTGCCGGACGCCGAGGCGCTTATCGCGCTGATGGGGCAGGACAAGAAAGTGCAGGACGGGCGCCTGACGTTCATCCTGGCGCGCGGAATCGGCAAGGCCTATGTCGAGCGGGATGCAGACCTAGACGTCGTGCGCGCCGTTCTGAACGACCGGCTTGCGGAATGCGACCGCACCTGAGGCCAGCGCCACCCCGGCCGAGACGACCAAGATCCCGGCGGCCTTGACCGGGCCGATGACCTCGCCCAGCACTGCCCATCCGCCAAGTGCGGCCAGCACCGGAACGAGGGCCGCGAAGGCCGCCGTGCGCGATGGGCCGAAATGGCGGATCGCGTAGAAATACGTGAAGGTCGAAACGAAGCCCGAAAGTACGCCCTGCAGCAGGATCTGCACAAGCAGCGTCCGCGTCGGCATCGTGGAGAAATCGACCCCGGTGACCAGGGCGATACCACACAGCATCAGCGCCGACCAGAAGCACAGGACTGCACCGCCCACCGCCGGCCCCAGGCCCGAGCGTCGGAACAGCACTGTGTAGGCCGCCCAGGACAGCGCCGCGCCGGTGAACAGCAGATGTCCGCGCCATGCGCCGGTGCCGGCATTGGACACCGCCTCCCAGCCGCCGACGGCCAGTGCGCCGGTGACGATCATCGCGAATCCGGCCATCTGCAGGCGCGAGAACCGTTCGCCCAACAGCAGGGCTGACAGCATCGCGACGTATAGCGGCAGCATCGACGGGGTGAAGACACCGCTGTCGGCGACCGGCGCATAGCGTAACCCCGATGCCAGCAGCAGGATGAACGCCACGCCGCCCAGGATCGGCAGCAGCACCAGGTCGGCGGTGCGCACCTTGCGCGGGATTGCGCCGTGGCGCAGCAGAACCGGCAGGAACAGCACCGCACCGGTGCCGAAGCGCACCAGCGCCACTTCGACCGGGCCCATGCTGGCTGTGACCGCGGCGCGGGTGGCGACAAGGAAGGACGCCCAGATCAGCACCGTCACGACAAGCGCCGCGGGGGCTTTCCAGCCGACAGCGCCGGGTTGGGGCAGGGTGGCGCGATCAAGGCTGATCGGGCGGGTCATGGCCGGCAATCTTGGGTGCGGATGACGGGCGGTCAAGCGCCTTCGCCCTTGACACCGGACCGCGCGCCGGTGATCCGGCGGCCTTGGCCGCCCGTCTGGACAAGACCCGGGCGCGATCCCAATATGTGGTGCAGGAGGAATGCCGCAACATGCGCCAGGTGCCACGCGTGACACGCGAGATCAGCTATGCCCATTCGGCCCAGACCCGCGCCGGGCGTGGTCTGATACGCCTGACCGAGAATCTGACCGGCCGCATCCGGCTGATGCGCATGGCCAAGGGTTATGAAAACGAGGTCGGGCAGGGCGCCGATTTCTGGCAGGTCATGGTACGCCGGTACGGGCTGGGGCTGGACGTGCGTGGCGGCTCGCTGGATAACATCCCGCGCGAGGGGCCGCTGGTGGTGATCTCGAACCATCCCTACGGCATCCTCGACGGGCTGATGATGGGGTATATCCTGTCCACCACGCGCGGCGATTTCCGCATCATGGCGCACCAGGTGTTCCGCAAGGCCAGCGAGCTGGAAAAGATCATCCTGCCGATCAGCTTCGACGAGACGAAAGAGGCGACGCAGCTGAACCTGGACACCCGCCGGACCGCGATCTCCTACCTTGCCGATGGCGGCTGCGTGGGGATCTTCCCCGGTGGCACCGTGTCGATGCCGCTGAAGCCGTTCGGCCGGCCAATGGACCCGAGCTGGCGGCGGTTCACCGCCAAGCTGATCACCAAATCCGGGGCGCAGGTGGTGCCGGTGTTCTTCGATGGGCACAACAGCCGGATGTTCCAGATCGCCAGCCACATCCACTATACCCTGCGCATGGCGCTGCTGATCAACCAGTTCAAGACCCGCGTTGGCGAGAAGGTCCCCGTCGTCATCGGAGAGCCGCTTCCGCGAGAGGAATTGGCGAAATACGCAAGCGATTCCAAAGCCATGATGGACTATCTTCGCCTTCAGACCTACAAGCTGAGCCCCGAGCCGATCTCGGATTACGGCTACGGCTTCGATTTCCCCTGATCCAGTGCCCATCGGTGTCTTTGACAGCGGCCTGGGCGGGCTGACCATCCTTGGGCGGCTTCAGGCCGCGTTGCCGGGGCAGGATTTCGTGTACCTGGGCGACAATGCCAACGCGCCCTACGGCGTGCGTGGCTCGCGCGAGATTTTCGACCTGACTGCAAGAGGTTGTGATGCGCTGTTTGCACAGGGCTGCAAGCTGGTGATCCTGGCGTGCAACACCGCTTCGGCGGTGGCGTTGCGGCAGATGCAGGAATTCTGGGTGCCCGCCGACCGGCGCGTGCTGGGCGTCTTCGTGCCGATGATCGAGTCGATCCTGGCCCGGCCCTGGGCGCTGCGCGGCCCAGCGGTACCTTCGCCGGTTCGCGACATCGCCCTGTTCGCCACCCCCGCGACCGTGGACAGCGGCGCGTTCACGCGCGAGCTGGTGCTGCGGGCGCATGGTGCACGAGTGCTCGAGGTGCCGTGCCCCGGCCTGGTCGATGCGCTCGAGGCTGGTGATGCCGAAAGCGCCGACGCGGTGGTCGCGCGCGCAGTCGGGTGGGCGTTGCAGGGCATGCCCGCGCCGCAGGTCGTGGCGCTTGGCTGCACCCATTACCCGATGGCGCGCGACGCCTTTGTCCGCGCCCTGCCGAAGGGCACGCGGATCCTCAGCCAGGGTGATGTGGTTGCGGCCAGCCTGGGCGACTACTTGGGGCGACACCCGCAGTTCGCTTCGGCCGGGACTAGCCGCTACCTGACCAGCGGTGATCCGGCTGCGGTCGCGGCGGCGGCAAAGCGTCTGCTGGGCCGCGCCCTTCCGTTCCAGCGAGCGTGAATTGCGCGCGGCCGCCGAAACGACTATCTGAGGGCGGCGTAACACACGGAGCAAAGGCATGGAACAGGCGCGGATCGCGATCCTCGGCGCAAGCGGCTACACGGGGGCGGAGCTTGTCCGCCTGCTCGCAACCCATCCGGGGATGCGCATCACCGCGCTGACCGCGGAGCGCCGCGCGGGCGAGGCCATGTCCGCTGTCTTTCCCCATTTGCGCCACCTGACCCTGCCTAGGCTGGTCAAGATCGACGAGGTCGATCCCGCCGACGTGGACCTGTATTTCTGCGCGTTGCCGCATGCCACCACGCAGGAAGTCATCTCGGCCCTGCCGCGCGACAAGAAGATCGTGGACCTGTCCGCCGACTTCCGGCTGGACGATCCCGAGGCCTACAAGGAATGGTACGGCCACGACCACCTTGCACTCGATCTGCAGGAAGAGGCCGTCTACGGCCTGACCGAGTTCTACCGTGAGGACATCAAGGCCGCCCGGCTGGTCGCGGGCACCGGCTGCAACGCGATTACCGGTCAGTTGGCGGTGACGCCGCTGCTGAAGGCCGGCGTGATCGACCCGGACGAGATCATCATCAACCTCGCCACCGGCGTCTCGGGCGCGGGCCGCGCACCCAAGGAAGGTACGCTGCACGCCGAGGTTTCAGAAGGCTTCCACGCCTACAACATCGCCCGGCACCGGCATATCGCCGAGTTCGAGCAGGAGTTTTCCAAGGCCGCAGGACGCCCGGTCAGCCCGACGTTCGTGCCGCATCTGCTGCCGCAGAACCGGGGCATCCTTGCGACTGTCTACGTAAAGGGTGCTCCGCAGGAGATTCACGCCGCCCACGCCGCCGCCTACGAGAACGAACCCTTCGTCACCGTG
>JBFHFG010000024.1:0-12831 GCA_041583815.1 Halovulum sp. | reverse complement strand
GCAGCGGCGTCGGCCGCATCGCCGAGCAACAACCAGACGGCCTCGGGGGCATCGGGGGCGGCGGCGGCGGTCAGCACGGTGCCCAGCCAGGCCGGGTCGGCGCTGGCGCCGGGGACGAGGATCAGCGGCCGCACGTCGTCGTGCAGGCCCCAGCTTTCGAGCAGCGCCAGCTTGCGCGCGCCGCTGACGCGGCTTTCGTCGAACGTGTCTAGGTCGATGCCGGGCGGGATCACGCGGATCGCCGATTCCGGTACCGCGAAGTCGCGGCGCAGGCATTCGGCGGCAAAGGCCGAGCGCACGATCACGGGGCGCCCCGAGATGTGTTTGCGCGCCGCGCGACGCCGCAGCAGGCCGTTGGCCTGGGGAAGGGTTTCGCAGGTCATCACCAGCGGCAGGTTTGCCGCCTCGGCGAAGGCCTTGGCGGCCAGGCCGCCGGTGCTGCCGTGCACATGCACGAGTTGCAGGCGGCGTTGGTCCACCGTGTCGAGCAGCGCCTGCGTCGCGCTGAGATGGAACAGCGATGCCCGCGTCGGCGTGTAGGGGCGGTGGTCTATGCCCGCGCGGCGCGTGTCGACCTCGAGCCGGGGCGGTCCGCCGGCAATCACCATCTCGCCGCCGGTGCCTTTCAGGGCACGTGCCACCGCCAATGCGCGATTTGCCGCGGCGGTGTCGAGTTCTTCAGGCAGGAGTTGCAGGACGCGCGCCGCTGCGCCATTTTCGGCAGCAACGGACGGTCCGCCCTGATGACGGAATAACATGCTCGATTACGACCTCTTTAGTGCCTCTGACGGGCGTTCATTGGCTTATAGTACAGTAAATTCTGCCGAGGGCAGCAAAAAACTGCCGGGAATCGTGTTTCTTGGGGGCTTCAGGTCGGACATGACCGGGACCAAGGCGCAGTTTCTGGAGGACTGGGCGCGGCAGGCCGGTCGCGCCTTTCTGCGCTTCGACTATACCGGGCACGGCGCCAGTTCCGGGGCGTTCGAGGATGGCTGCATCGGCGACTGGATCCGCGACGCACGCGAGATCATCGGCGCCCTGACCGAGGGGCCGCAAATCCTGGTGGGCAGCAGCATGGGCGGGTGGATCGCGTTGGCGCTGACGCGGGACTGGCCCGAGAAGGTCGCCGGGCTGGTCGGCATCGCAGCCGCCCCCGATTTCACCGAGGACAGCATGTGGGAGGGGTTCGACGCCACGCAGCGCGAACAACTTCTGCGCGAGGGGCGGGTCGCGATCCCGACCGAATACGACGATGCCCCCTATGTCATCACCCGCAAGCTGATCGAGGACGGCCGCACCCACCTGATGTTGCGCGACCCGTTGCCGCTGCGCTGCCCGGTGCGGCTGCTGCATGGCACCGCGGATACGGATGTCGAGATGTCGGTGCCGCTGCGCCTGCTGGCCCATGCGGACTGCGCCGACATGCAGCTGACATTGGTCAAGGGCGCGGATCACCGGTTCTCGGACCCCGGCGCGCTGCACGAAATCCTGCGCGCGATCGAGGCGGTGGACACCGCCGGCGGAAGCTGACCGGCGCAACCGCCGGGCGACGGCGCGCCTTGTGCGGGGTGACGTCGCAGTCTAGGGTCCTGCGATCATGAGATTTCTTCTTCTGCTGTTGGTCGGGCTGGCGGTGATCGGCGTTGCGCTGTGGTTCCTCGGCCCACGCGAGCCCGCCGGACGCGGTGCGGCGTTCGACCCCGAGACCATCGGCCGCGACGTGGACAACTACCTGTACCGCGAGGAGCGCGGCGTGCCAGGCATCGTGCGCGGCGCGCAGAAGCACGTTCTGTGGGCGGACCCGGCGCGGCGCGACCGGCGGCAGCTGGCGCTGGTCTATGTCCACGGCTTCTCGGCCACGCTGGAAGAGCTGCGCCCGGTCCCCGACATCGTCGCGCGCGAACTTGGCGCGAACCTGTTCTACACACGGCTGACCGGGCATGGGCGGGACGGCGCCGCGCTGGCCGGGGCCAGCGTTGCCGACTGGCGCCGCGACCTGGAGGAAGCGATCGCCATCGGCCGCGAACTGGGCGAGCGGGTGATCCTGATCGGGGCCTCGACCGGGGCCAGCCTGATCACGCTGGCGCTTGAGGACCCGGCCCTGCGCGAGGGCGTCGCCGGCGTGGTGCTGGTGTCGCCGAACTACGGGCTGAAGGCTGCCGGTGCGCAGTTGCTGACCTGGCCGTTCGCGCGCCGTTTCGTGCCGATGGTGCTGGGCGAGGAGCGGTTCTTCGCCCCCGAAAGCGCGGATCACGCCAAGTGGTGGACCGAGCGGTATCCGACCGTGGCGCTGTTGCCGATGGCGGCCGCGGTCAAGGCCGCACGAGAGGCGGACGTGGCAGGGATCGACGTGCCCGCTCTGTTCATCTTCTCGGACCTGGACGAGGTGGTCGATCACCGGGAAACCCGTGCCGTGGCGGATGCCTGGGGCGGGCCGGTCACCGTGTGGCCCGTGGAGCCGAAGCGCGGCGACGATCGCGCCGCCCATGTCATCGCGGGCGATATCCTGAGCCCGGGCCTGACCGAACCGGTGGCCGAACGGATCCTGGAATGGACGCGAGAGCGGAACCTGCGCTGACGCGGCGTTAGAGCAGCAGGCCCACGATCACCAGCGCGAGGCCCATGCCGGCGACGCCGACCGACCCCATGTTCAGCGCGACAAGCCCGTGCAACTGGCGCTTGACGGCGTCCTGGTCCTTTTCGCGGCGCAGGGCGGCCGCGCGGCGGATGCAGACGAACAGGCCCGCAAGGCCGACGAGGGTGGTAACGGTTCCGAGGATCACGAGCCAGGTCATGACGCCCCGTTACGCCAGCTGCCGGCCCGCGGCAAGCCCCGGACGTGCGAAACCGCGCCCGCGCGCGGTCTGGACCTTGCGGCGCAGCGGGGTGGGTCATAGTGTGCGCGCCTGACATTTCCCTTGAGCAGGCGAGAGGACGCATGGAGACCCCCCTGGAAAACCTGGAAGACGACGGCCCGCGCGACATCCACCGTGTCACCGCGGCGGAGCTGCGCCAGTTCATCGAGCGCTACGAGCGCCTCGAGGCCGAGAAGAAGGACATCGCCGACCAGCAGAAGGAAGTGATGGCCGAAGCCAAGGGCCGCGGGTACGACCCCAAAATCATGCGCAAGCTGATCACGCTGCGCAAGAAGGACCCGCAGGAGATCTCGGAGGAAGAGGCGATCCTCGACCTCTACAAGGATGCGCTGGGCATGTAGCCCCTGGCTCTTGCCCCGGGGGTGTTTGCCGCGGCGCAGCGAAAGCCGTGGTCAGCGGCGCGGTTCTGCGCTACCTAGACGGACGGCCCTGTCCTGCGTGAACCCCCGGGGGACAACATGACGAAAGACGAACTCAAAGCGGACATTCTGCGCCACCTGGCGTTCTCGTTCGGCAAGGATGCGCCCCACGCGCAGACCCGCGACTGGCGCATGGCGTTGTCGCTGGCGATCCGCGACCGGATCGTTACGCCGTGGTTCGAGTCGACCCGGCGCACCTATGAGGGGCGGCATAAGCGCGTCTACTACCTGTCGATGGAGTTCCTGATCGGTCGTCTGCTGCAGGACGCGATCGTGAACCTGGGCCTGGACGACGCTGCGCGCGAAGCCTGCGGAGAGTTGGGCCTGTCCTATGAGCAGGTGCTGGCGGACGAGCCAGACGCGGCGCTGGGCAATGGTGGTCTGGGTCGTCTGGCGGCCTGTTTCCTGGACAGCCTGTCGACGCTGGGCATTCCCGCCTACGGCTACGGGATCCGTTACGAGCATGGCCTGTTCCGGCAGTCCTTTCACGAGGGGCGGCAGGTCGAGCAGGCCGAGGACTGGCTGAGCCAGCCGCACCCGTGGGAGTTCGAGCGCCCCGAGGTCTGCTATCCCGTCGGTTTCTTTGGCACCGTGCGCGAGGGCGAGGACGGCGCGCACTGGGATGCCGGCGACATGGTCATGGCCAAGGCCTACGACACGCCGATCATCGGCTGGCAGGGGCGCTGGGCCAACACCCTGCGCCTGTGGAGCGCGCAGCCCCGCACCGCGTTCGACCTGGCACGTTTCAACGAAGGCCAGTTCACCGGCGCGGCCGAGCCCGAGGCGCTGGCACGCACCATCAGCCGCGTGCTGTACCCCAACGATTCCACGCCGCAGGGCAAGGAGTTGCGGCTGAAGCAGGAGTACTTCTTCACCGCGGCGTCGCTGGCGGACATCCTGCGGCGGTATCACACCGAATTTTCGGACATCCGGGCGCTGCCCAATCACGTGGCGATCCAGCTGAACGATACCCACCCGGCCATCGCCGGGCCCGAGCTGGTGCGGATCCTGCACGACGATCATGCGCTGGAACTGGACGAGGCCATCGGCATCGCCCGCGCGACGCTGAACTACACCAACCACACCCTTTTGCCCGAGGCGCTGGAAAGCTGGGACGAGGGGCTGATGTGGCACCTGCTGCCGCGCCACATGCGCCTGATCGAACAGATCGACGACTGGCACGCGCGCACCGCCAAGGGACGCACGATGTCGACCATCGACCACGGCCAGGTAAAGATGGGCGAGTTGTCCTTTGTCATGGCGAACCGGGTGAACGGTGTCTCGGCGCTGCACACCGACCTGATGAAGAAGACGGTCTTCGCCGAGCTGCACGCGCTGCACCCCGACCGGATCGTGAACGAGACCAACGGCATCACTCCGCGCCGCTGGCTGCGCACGTGCAACCCCGGACTGAGCGCGCTGATCACCGACACCATCGGCTCTGGCTGGGAGGTCGATACCGAACGCCTGAAGGAGCTGGAGCCGCATATCGAGGACGCCGCCTTCCGCGAGGCCTTTGCCGCCGCCAAGCGCCAGAACAAGGTGCGGCTGGCGAACCGGATCCGATCGCTGCGCGGTCTGTCGGTGGACCCGGACGCAATGTTCGACGTGCAGGTCAAGCGCATCCACGAGTACAAGCGCCAGCTGATGAACGTGCTCGAGGTCATTGCCCTGTGGGATGCGATGCGGCGCGAACCCGAAAAGGACTGGACCCCGCGGGTCAAGATATTCGGCGGCAAGGCCGCGCCCGGTTACCACACGGCCAAGGAAATCGTCTATCTGATCAACGACGTCGCCCGCATGGTGAACGCCGACGAGGAGATCGGCGGCCGCCTGACCGTGGTGTTCCCGCCGAACTACAACGTCTCGATGGCAGAACGGCTGATCCCGGCGGCGGACCTGAGCCAGCAGATCTCGACCGCGGGCAAGGAGGCGTCGGGCACCGGCAACATGAAGTTTGCGCTGAACGGCGCGCTGACCATCGGCACGCTGGACGGCGCCAATGTCGAGATCCGCGAGCATGTCGGTCCCGAGAACTTCTTCCTGTTCGGGATGACCGCAGAAGAGGTCGTCGCCCGCCGCAACGTGCAGGACCACGCGCTTCAGGCGATTTCCGAGTCGCCCGAACTGGCCCGCGCCATCGCCCATATCGAGAACGGCAGCTTTTCCCCGCGCGAGCCGGACCGGCATCGCCATCTTGCCAACCTTTTGCGACATCACGATTATTTTCTGGTATGCTCGGACTTCGCTTCGTACTGGAAGAAAAGTCGCGAGGTGGACGACGCCTATCGCGACCAGGATCGATGGATGCGCATGGCGGCCCTGAACACGGCGCGGTCGGGATGGTTCTCTTCCGATCGGACGATTCGGGGCTATGCTGAGGACATATGGGGGGCGACACCCGCGATCTGACGCCCCTTGCCGACCGGCCCTATGGATACAGGTAGCAGATCATGCCCAAGACGACGGCTCCGAAATCCGCTCTGATCGACGAGACGGACGCCCGTTCCGTCGCCGATGGCCGCCACCCCGATCCGTTCTCGATCCTGGGGCCGCACCGCTACGGCGACCGTCGCGTGCTACGGGTGTTCGACCCCGGCGCCGAGGAGGTCACCGCCGCGATGGAGGATGGCAGCACCTGGCCGCTGTCGCCGGTTGACGGTGCGCGCGGGGTTTTCGCCGGCGAGATCAGCGAGGGCAACTATCGCCTGCGCTGCCGCGGCTACGGCGCCGAATGGGAAATGGAGGATGCCTATCGCTTCGGTCCGGTGATCGGCGAGATGGACGAATACCTGCTGGGCGAGGGCACCCACAGACGGCTGTGGAACGCATTGGGCGCGCATGTCCTGACCCATGAGGGCGTCGACGGCACCCATTTCGCGGTCTGGGCGCCGAATGCCGAGCGCGTCTCGGTCGTGGGTGATTTCAACGGCTGGAACGGCCGCCGCAACCCGATGCGCCAGCGCGGCGCGACCGGGGTGTGGGAAATCTTCGTGCCCGGCATCGGGGAAGGTGCGGTCTACAAATACGAGATCATCGGCCGTGGCGGCCGGTTGCTGCCCCTGAAGGCGGACCCGGTGGGCTTTGGGGCGCAGCATGCGCCCGAGACCGGATCGGTGGTGCGCGACCTGTCCGGCTATGGTTGGCACGACGGCGACTGGATGGCCGCGCGCGAGGCGGCGAACCGGGTCGACGCACCGGTGGCGATCTACGAGGTGCATCTGGGGTCGTGGCGGCGCATCCCCGAGGAGGGCAACCGCCCGCTCAGCTATCGCGAACTGGCCGTGGAACTGGTGGATTACGTCGCCGGCATGGGCTTCACCCATATCGAGTTGATGCCGATCAGCGAGCATCCGTTCGACGGCAGCTGGGGTTATCAGCCGGTGGGCATGTATGCGCCCACGATCCGCTTCGGCCCCGCACAGGAGTTCCGCGACCTGATCGATGCCGCCCACCAGACGGGGCTGGGCGTGATCATCGACTGGGTGCCCGGCCATTTCCCGACCGATGCGCACGGGCTGGGCCGGTTCGACGGTACGCCGCTCTACGAACATGCGGATCCCAAGGAGGGGTTTCACCAGGACTGGAACACGCTGATCTACAACTTTGGTCGAGCGGAGGTTTCCAACTACCTGATTTCGAATGCACTTTACTGGCTTGAGGAATACCATCTGGACGGGCTGCGCGTGGATGCCGTGGCCTCGATGCTGTATCGCGACTACAGCCGCGAACAGGGCGAATGGGTGCCCAACATCCACGGTGGGCGCGAGAACCTCGAGGCGATCGCCCTGCTGCAACGGATGAACACCGAGGCCTATGGCGAGGTGCCTGGGATCATGACCGCGGCCGAGGAAAGCACCGCGTTCCCTGCCGTGTCGCGCCCTGTCGACATGGGCGGGCTGGGCTTCGGCTACAAGTGGAACATGGGCTGGATGAACGACACGCTGAGCTATGTCGAGAAGGACCCGATCCACCGCAAGCATCACCACCACCAGATGACCTTCGGCATCCACTACGCCTATTCCGAGAATTTCATCCTGCCGATCAGCCATGACGAGGTGGTGCACGGCAAGGGCTCGATGCTGGGCAAGATGCCGGGCAACGACTGGGAGCGGTTCGCCAATCTGCGGGCCTACTACGGGTACATGTGGGGCCATCCCGGCAAGAAGCTGCTGTTCATGGGGCAGGAGTTCGCCCAGGGCGGCGAGTGGAACCATGCGACGCAGCTGGACTGGCATCTGCTGGAGCATGCGCCGCACGCAGGCATGCAGGCGCTGGTGCGTGATCTGAACGCGCTTTATGCCGCGACCCCCGCCCTGTACCGCCGCGATTGCGAGCCCGAGGGCTTTCAGTGGATTGAGGCCAACGCGGCAGACGAATCCGTCTTCGCCTGGGCGCGCTACGGCGGCCCGGACGACCCGCCCTGCGTGGTGATCTGCAACTTCACCCCTGTCGAGCGCCGGGACCGCCTGTGCGGCCTGCCGCGCCCCGGCCGATGGGACGAGGTGCTGAACACCGACGCGGACCTTTATGGCGGCGGCAACCGGGGCAATATGGGTGGAGTCACCGCTGCGGCGAAACCGGCGCATGGGCAGCCGGCCTCGGCCACTGTCACGCTGCCGCCTTTGTCCACCGTCATCCTGCGCTACGCGTCCGAAGACTGATTGGCGAGAAAGACCAATGGGAGGGGAAGAGAATGACTGATCGGAACATCGAGCCGGGGCGGCGGCTGATGAGTCGAACCATGGCCTTCGTGCTGGCCGGCGGGCGCGGTTCGCGCCTGAAAGAGCTGACGGACCGTCGCGCCAAGCCCGCGGTCTATTTCGGTGGCAAGACGCGGATCATCGACTTCGCGCTGTCGAACGCGCTGAACTCGGGCATCCGCAAGATGGCCATCGCCACGCAGTACAAGGCGCACAGCCTGATCCGTCACATGCAGCGCGGCTGGAACTTCTTCCGCGCCGAGCGCAACGAGTACCTGGACATCCTTCCCGCCAGCCAGCGCGTCAGCGAGCATCAGTGGTACGAAGGCACCGCCGATGCCGTGACGCAGAACATCGACATCGTGGATGACTATGATGTGGATTACGTGCTGATCCTGGCCGGCGACCATATCTACAAGATGGATTACGAGATCATGGTCCGGCAGCATGTCGAGACCGGGGCGGATGTGACCGTCGGCTGCCTGACCGTGCCGCGCCAGGAGGCCTCGGCCTTCGGGGTGATGGACATCGACGCCGACCTGCGGATCAAGAGCTTCCTGGAAAAGCCCGCCGATCCGCCGGGGATGCCGGGCAACCCGGACATGACGCTGGCCTCGATGGGGATCTATGTCTTCAAATGGTCCTTCCTGCGCGAGTTGCTGCTGGCGGACGCCGAGAACCCGGACAGCAAGCACGACTTCGGCGGTGACATCATCCCGCACGTGGTCGCCAACGGAAAGGCGATGGCGCACCGGTTCGACGACAGCTGCGTGCGTTCGACCGCCGATGCGCCGGTCTACTGGCGCGATGTGGGGACGGTGGACGCGTTTCACCAGGCCAATATCGACATGACGGATTTCACGCCCGAACTTGACCTGTGGGACAAGGAGTGGCCGATCTGGACCTATTCGGAAAGCGTGCCGCCGGCGAAGTTTATCCATGACGAGAAGAACCGGCGCGGGCTGGCGGTCAGTTCGATGATCTCGGGCGGGTGCATCATCTCGGGGACCGAAGTGCGCGAGTCGCTGCTGTTCACCGGGGTCCATACCAACAGCTATGCGGTGTTGGAGCGTGCGGTGATCCTGCCATACGTCACCGTTCACCGTCACGCCCGCCTGCGCAACGTGGTCATCGACCGTGGCGTCGAGATCCCGCGCGGCCTGATCGTGGGCGAGGACCCGGTCGAGGACGCCAAGTGGTTCCGCGTCACCGAGAAGGGCGTCACGCTGATCACCGCTGACATGATCGCGAAATACGAGGCCGCGCACTGATGCGGCAGGCGCTTTCGGTCGCTTCGGAATGCGTGCCGCTGGTCAAGACCGGCGGTCTGGCCGACGTGGTGGGCGCACTGCCCGCCGCGCTGAAGGGGCAGGGGTGGGCATTGCGCACGCTTCTGCCCGGCTATCCCAAGGTCATGGCGGCGCTGGACGAGGCGACCGAGGTCTGGCAGGCGGCGGAGCTGTTCGGCGGTCCTGCCCGGCTGCTGGTGGCAAAGGCGGCGGGGCTGGACCTGCTGGTTCTGGACGCGCCGCATCTCTATGACCGGGATGGCACAATCTACCTGACACCGGGCGGTTTCGACTGGCCCGACAATCCCGAACGCTTTGCCGCGCTGAGCCTTGTCGCTGCCGAGGTCGCGGGCGGGGCGCTGGCCGAGTGGCGCCCCGAGGTGGTGCATGTCCACGATTGGCAGGCGGCGCTGACACCGACCTACATGAAGGCGCGGGGTATCGACGTTCCCGTGCTGCTGACGGTCCACAACATCGCTTTTCACGGGCTTGCCCCCGCCGACCGGCTGGAGGCGCTGCACCTGCCGCGGATCCGGTTCACCCCGGACGAACTGGAATTCTGGGGGCAGATCAGTGCGCTGAAGGCGGGGCTGGTTGATGCGGATGCCGTGTCTACCGTCAGCCCGACTTATGCGCGCGAACTGATGACGCCCCGCTTCGGCATGGGGCTGGAAGGGGTGATGGCGACCCGTGCGGCGGATCTGCACGGGATCCTGAACGGCATCGACACCTCGGTCTGGTCGCCCGAGGCCGATCCCGCGATCACGCCCTACAGCGCCCCCAAGGGCAAGGCGCCGAACCGGGCCGCCCTGCTGGCCGAGTTCAGGATTGAACCGGCGCCGGGGCCACTGTGCATCGTGGTGTCGCGTCTGACCGGGCAGAAGGGCCTTGATCTGCTGTTGCATGCGGCCCCGCGGCTGCTGGCTGCGGGCGGCATGATCGCCCTGCTGGGCACCGGCGAGAAGGGGCTGGAAGGCGGCTGGCGCGAACTGGGTGAACGTTCTCCGGCGGTGGGGGTTCACATCGGATATGACGAGGACATGAGCCACCGGATGTTCGCGGGCGCGGACGCGGTGCTTGTGCCCTCGCGGTTCGAACCCTGCGGGCTGACCCAGATGTACGGGCTGCGCTATGGCGCGGTGCCGCTGGTGGCGCGCACCGGGGGGCTGGCTGACACCGTGGTCGATGCCAACGAAGCTGCCTTGCGCGCGGGCGTCGCCACCGGCCTTCTGGTCGAACCCGATGACGAGGCTGCGCTGGGCGCCGGGCTGGAGCGGCTTGCGGCGCTGCACGCCCAGCCGAAGCTGTGGCAGCAGATGCAGCGCAACGGCATGAAGCACCCCGTCGGCTGGGAAGTGGCCGCCGCCGAGTATGCCGATGTCTATGCCGGGTTGACGGGATAGGCCGATGATCGCTGACACCATGGCGCAGCCATACCAGCTTGGGCCTGGCAGCCCGGACCCGATGGGTGCGACGCCGACCGGTACGGGGGTGAACTTCGCGGTCTACTCGGCCCATGCCACGCGGATGCTGCTGTGCCTGTTCGACACCGCCGGGACCGAGGTGGCGCGGATCCCGCTGCCCGAACATTCCGGCGGCGTCTGGCACGGCCATGTCGAGGGGCTGCGCCCCGGTCAGCGCTACGGCTATCGCGCCGAGGGGCCGTGGGCGCCGGGGCAGGGGCACCGGTTCAACCCGCGCAAGCTGCTGATCGATCCTTACGCGCGCCAGCTGGACGGCGAGGTGGTCTGGGACCCGGCGCTTGTCGGCCATGACGAGACCGGTGGCCATGGCCAGAACCCGGACCGGCGGGACAGCGCCCCGCATGTGCCCAAGGCAATCGTCACCGACACGCTGCCCCCGGCGGACGAGCCGCGCCCGCGCCGGCCCTGGTCGCAGACCGTGATCTACGAGGCGCACGTGCGCGGGCTGACCATGCAGAAGCCCGGCGTCGCCTATCCCGGGACCTACCTGGGGCTGGCCGACCCTCAGGTGATCGCACATCTTCAATCGCTGGGCGTGACGGCGGTGGAGCTGTTGCCGGTGCACGGCTTCATCGAGGATCGCCACCTGGCCGAGCGCGGGTTGCGCAATTACTGGGGCTACCAGACGTTGACCTTCCTGGCGCCCGCCCTGCGCTACGCCGCCACCGACGAGCCGCTGGCCGAGTTCCGGCAGATGGTCCGTGCCCTGCACGAAGCCGGGATCGAGGTGATCCTGGACGTGGTCTACAACCACAGCTGCGAGGGCGACTGGCAGGGGCCGACCCTGATGTTCCGGGGGCTGGACAACGCCAGCTATTACCGGCTTGGCCCCGACGGGCATTCCTATCTGAACGACACCGGCACCGGGAACACGCTGGATTGCGCCAGCCCGCCGATGCAGCGGCTGGTGATGGACAGCCTGCGGTTCTGGGCGCGGGATATGGGCGTCGACGGATTCCGCTTCGACCTGGCGACGGTGCTGGGGCGCGAGGGGCGCGGCTTCGACCCCGGTGCGGGCTTGCTGGATGCGATCCGCCAGGACCCGGTGTTGCGCGAGGTCAAGCTGATCGCGGAACCCTGGGATATCGGACCGGGCGGCTACCAGCTTGGGGCCTTTCCGCCGCCCTTTGCCGAATGGAACGATGTCGCGCGCGACACGATGCGCGCCTTCTGGCGGGGCGAACCCGGCCAGGTGCGCCGGCTGAGCGCGGTGATCGCAGGCTCGGCCGAGCGGTTCGACCATTCCGGCCGCAGCGCGGGCAGTTCGATCAACTTCCTTACCGCCCACGACGGGTTCACGCTTATGGACCTGGTCAGCTATGACCAGCGCCACAACGAGGCCAACCTGGAAGGCAACCGGGACGGCCATGCGCACAACATCTCGGACAACATGGGGGTCGAGGGGCCGACGGACGATCCGGTGATCGTCTCTGCCCGCGCGCGCCGCCGACGGAACATGATCGCCACGATGCTGGCCGCGCAGGGGACGCCGATGCTGCTCGCAGGGGACGAACTGGGCAACAGTCAGCAGGGCAACAACAACGCCTATGTACAGGACAACCCCGTCGGTTGGGTCGATTGGCAGGGGGCGGACCCGGAGTTCCTGGAATTCGTCGGTCGTGCCGTCCAACTGCGCATCGCCTGCCCGATGCTGGGCCAGCGGCGGTTCCTGCATTCGGAAATTCGCGCTGACGGCAATCCGGACCTGACGTGGTATCATCCCGACGGGCATGAGATGCACAACGGCCACTGGGAGGACGACGCGCTGCATGCGCTGTGCGTCGAGAAGCGCATGGCCGCCGGAACGCCGGACTATGCGCAAAGCGACCTTGCGGTGTTCATGGTGTTCAATGCAGGACCGGCGCTGGATGTCGTGGTCCCGCCCCATGCCGCCGACTGGGAACCGTTCTTCTGGACGGCCGAACAACCTGAAATGACGGCAGGAACCCTGAAGGTCCCTGCCGAGTCGGTCGCCGTGCTGAAACCGCCCGGCGCCGAGCTATCCTTGCCCGAAGACCCATTGCCCGAGAACGGAGCGACCACATGACCCACATCGCCAT
>JBFHFG010000023.1:0-13026 GCA_041583815.1 Halovulum sp. | reverse complement strand
CGGCGACGGCGTGCCGCTGGACGCGGTCGTGGCGGACTTCATGGCCGGGGCGGTGGAATGGTTGACGCCGGACAACGACGCCGGTCAATGGGATCACATCGAGGGGCAGGGCAGCCTGTTCCACGCCTCGTTCTCGGGGGTGACCATGGCGCTGGTCCACGGCAGCCAGCCCGACGCGCTGGTGCTGTGCCACGAGCCGACCCGGTCGCACATGCGCGGCCTGCCCGACTACCAGCTGCCGTCGCTGGCGACGTTGCGCGAGACCGGCCTGCACCTGGCCCGCGTGGTCAACCCGGACGTCAAGGTCATCGGCATTTCGGTCAACACCGCCGGACTGGGCGAGGACGAGGCGCGCGACTACCTTGCCCGGCTGGAGAAGGAACACGGGCTGCCGGCCGTGGACCCCTATCGCCACGGTGCCGGGGCGCTGGTGGACGCGCTGGCATGAGCTTTACCGCCACCGCCGAGCAATTCGCGCTGCGCGAGGTGTTCACCATCTCGCGCGGGTCACGCACCCATGCGCAGGTGGTGCATGTCGTCGTCACCCGCGACGGGATCACCGGGCAGGGCGAATGCGTGCCCTATCCGCGCTATGGCGAGTCGGTGGAAAGCGTCATCGCCCAGATCCAGGGCCTGCCCGCCGGTCTTGACCGGCAGGCTCTGCAATCCGCGCTGCCGCCGGGTGCGGCGCGCAACGCGGTCGATTGTGCCCTGTGGGACTGGGAGTCGAAGGCCAGTGGAACGCCGGTCTGGCAGCTTGCCGGGCTGGACGCGCCCGCACCGGTGCTGACCGCCTTCACCCTGTCGCTTGGCGCGCCCGACGCGATGCGCGACCAGGCTGCCCGCCATGCGCAGCATCCGCTGCTGAAGGTCAAGCTGGGCGGCGGCGCGGAAGACGTCGCGCGGATCGAGTCGGTTCGCGCAGGTGCACCGCACGCGCGCATCATCGTCGATGCAAACGAGGGCTGGACAGTCGCCGAGTACCAGCGCCTGGCTCCCGTGTTCCAGGACCTTGGCGTCGAGATGGTCGAGCAGCCGTTCCCGGCGGGCGACGACACGGCGCTGGCCGGAATGGACCGCCCGCTGCCCGTCTGCGCCGACGAGGCCTGCCACGACCGTGCCTCGTTGCCCGGGCTGGCGGGCAAGTACGACATGGTGAACATCAAGCTCGACAAGACCGGGGGCCTGACCGAGGCGCTTGCTCTGCGCGATGCCGCGCGTGATGCCGGGTTCCGGGTGATGGTTGGCTGCATGGTCGGCACCTCGCTGGCGATGGCGCCCGCCCTGCTGGTCGCGCAGGGCGCCGAGGTCGTCGACCTCGATGGGCCGCTGCTGCTGGCCGAAGACCGGATGCCCGCGATGGCGTTCCGCGAGGACGGGTTGCACCCGGCCGAACCGGCGCTGTGGGGCTGAGCTGATCGGATTGGACTGCGAAAGGACAGGCGGATGAGCCGGATCGTCTATGTGAACGGGGCGTTCGTGCCCGAGGAAGAGGCCAGGATCTCGATTTTCGACCGGGGCTTCCTGATGGCAGATGGCGTGTACGAGGTGACCTCGGTGCTCGATGGTCGGTTGGTCGATTTCGCCGGTCACATGGCGCGGCTGGAACGCTCCATGACGGAACTGGACATGGACGCGCCCGCCACCCGCGAGGAGATCGAGGCGATCCATCGCGAGCTGGTCAAGCGCAACGCCGTCGTCGAGGGGCTCGTCTACCTTCAGGTCACGCGCGGCGCGGCAGACCGCGACTTCCACTACCCCGAGGGCGCGCAGCCCAGCCTGGTGATGTTCACCCAGTCGAAGACCCTGATCGACAGCCCGGTGGCCCAGAACGGTCTGAAGGTGATCGCCCTGGATGATATTCGCTGGGGCCGGCGCGACATCAAGACCGTGCAGTTGCTGGCCCCTTCGATGGCCAAGATGGCGGCGAAAGCGGCCGGGAAGGACGACGCCTGGCTGGTCGAGGACGGGTTCGTCACCGAGGGCACGTCGAACAACGCCTACATCGTGACCCGGTCAGGCACCATCATCACCCGCGACCTGTCGACCAGCCTGCTGCACGGGATCACCCGCGCCGCCGTGCTGCGCATGGCGCGCGAGGCTCAGATGCAGATCGAGGAACGCCCGTTCACCATCGCCGAAGCGCAGGACGCCGCCGAGGCCTTCGTCACGTCCGCGTCGTCCTTCGTCTACCCGGTGGTCGAGGTCGACGGGGTGACACTCGGCGACGGCACCCCGGGTCCGGTCGCCCGCCGCCTGCGCGAGATCTATATCGCCGAAGCGCTCAAAACCGCGGTCTGAACCGGCGACGGCTGCACTTCAGCACGGCGGCGCGGGTCAACCGCGCCGCTGTTCGCGTAGCATGGTTGTCAGGGCATCCCCGCAACCTCGAGGCCGAGCGTATGCGATGCCGCGCCGCGCAGATGCGCCGCCGGGCTGATCGCAGTTATTCCATGAGAAATGGCGCACCCGACAGGATTCGAACCTGTGGCCTCTGCCTTCGGAGGGCAGCGCTCTATCCAGCTGAGCTACGGGTGCAGCGTTCGCGGGTATAGCCAAAGGGCAGGGCGGTGGCAATCGACAATTCGCCTGCCCGCGCCCGGATCGCTCAGCCCTCGCGCGCGGCCTTTTCCGCGTGGCCGGAAACGCCCTCGCGCCGGGCCAGTTCGGCGCGCACGTCGTCCAGCGTCACGTCGCCCGCGGTCAGCATCACCAGCAGGTGATAGACCACGTCCGCCGCTTCCGAAGTCAGCGCGGCGCGGTCGCCCTGGGCGGCGGCGACGATGGCCTCGACCGCCTCTTCGCCGAATTTCTCGGCGCATTTCGCGGGGCCCTTGGCCAGCAGGCTGGCGGTGTAGGACGTGGTCGGGTCCGCCCCCTTGCGGGCTGCGATCGTCGCGGTCAACTGGTCCAGGATGTCGGTCATGCCAGCCTCACGGGGATACCAGCGTCGGCCATGTGGGCCTTCGCCTCGCCGATGGTGTGGTCGCCGAAGTGGAAGATCGAGGCTGCCAGCACGGCGCTGGCATGGTCTTCCGTCACCCCGTCGACCAGGTGATCCAGGTTGCCGACCCCGCCCGAGGCGATCACCGGAACGCGCACCGCGTCGGCAATGGCGCGGGTCAGCGGCAGGTTGTAGCCGTCGCGGGTGCCGTCCCGGTCCATCGAGGTCAGCAGGATCTCCCCCGCGCCCTTGCGCTCCATTTCCTTCGCGAACTCGACCGCATCGATTCCGGTTTCCCGCGTGCCGCCGTGGGTAAAGATCTCCCACCGGCCGGACGGCGCGGTCTTGGCGTCGATGGCGACCACGATGCACTGGGCGCCGAACTTGTTGGCGGCATCCGCGACCACGTCCGGGTTCGCCACGGCGGCGGAGTTGAAACTGACCTTGTCGGCACCCGCCAGCAGCAGGGCGCGCACGTCCGCGGCGGTGCGTACGCCGCCGCCGATGGTCAGCGGCATGAAGCACTGTTCGGCGGTGCGGCTGGCCACGTCGTACATCGTGCCGCGGTTTTCCTGCGTGGCGGCGATGTCGAGGAAACACAACTCGTCCGCGCCGGCGGCGTCATAGGCCTTGGCGGCCTCGACCGGGTCGCCCGCGTCGATCAGGTTGACGAAGTTCACGCCCTTGACGACACGGCCGTCCTTGACGTCGAGACAGGGGATAACGCGTACCTTCAGCATGGCATCCGCCTAGCCGCTTCCGCGGGTGTGGGCAAGGGCCATGCGCGCAAGACCCTTGCGCCGACTCGCCCCAGGCCCCAGATTCCGGGGGTGGGCAGGACTATCGACGCAACCACAGCAAAGGAGAAGGTCATGACCAGACACGTGATCGATACACCGAAAAGCCGTGCCGAAGGCGCCCGCGCCAAGCGTTATGCCGATGTCGCACGTCACAGCGGGGCCGCCGGGCCGCATCGGGCGACCCTGATGCTGCAACGCCGCGCCAAGGGCACCTATCGCCCCGGCCTGCGCGCCGCCGCCTTCATGCGGATCGAGCGCGGCCTCCAAGCCTGAGGGGTCACTCCCTCAGCAGCGCGATCGCGGCGGGCAGGTCCAGCTTGTCCTCGTAGATCGCGCGGCCTGAAATCGCACCATCCAGCGGCGCGCCGCTGTCTTTCAGCGCGCGCAGGTCGTCCAGCGACGACACCCCGCCCGAGGCGATGACCGGGATCGACACCGCCCGCGCCAGCGCGGCGGTCGCGTCCACGTTCGGGCCCTGCATCGCGCCATCCCGGTCGATGTCGGTATAGATGATGGCGGCAACGCCCGCGTCCTCGAACCGGCGGGCAAGGTCCAGGGCCGACAGTTCCGTCGTCTCGGCCCAGCCCTCGACCGCGACCATGCCGTCGCGCGCATCGATCCCCACGGCGACCTTGCCGGGGAAGGCGCGGGCGGCTTCGCGCACCAGGTCGGGTTCGCGCACCGCTGCGGTGCCAAGGATCACGCGCGCCAGGCCCTTGTCCAGCCAGCCCTCGATCCCCTTCATGTCGCGGATACCGCCGCCCAGCTGCGCCGGAACGCTCAGCTTCGCCAGGATCGCCTCGACCGCCTCGGCGTTGCGCGGTGCGCCCGCAAAGGCGCCGTCAAGGTCCACCAGGTGCACCCATTCGCAGCCCGCCTCCTGAAAGCTCAGCGCCTGCGCGGCTGGATCGTCGCCGAACACCGTCGCCTGGTTCATGTCGCCCTTCAGCAGGCGGACGCACTGGCCGTTCTTCAGGTCGATGGCGGGGTACAGGATCATGCGGGCCTCGGTCGGTTGCGGGGGTTCGCGGCGTGATACCGGCTCAACCCCGCCATGCAAAGCGATATCGGTCCGGTTTCACCCGTATCGGTCTGCCGGGCACATGTTGGGTGGGGTCGATCGTGGCCAACAAAACAACACAATCACGCCGTGCATTCACCACCCGTTGCTGGTCAATTGACCCCAACGTAGGGGTCGGCATTGTGATTCGGGGGAATCGTCGGATGTCGTCCGTATCATCGGGTGTAAGGTCGGGGACGTAAGTCATGGGTATCCTGAGTAAGGGCGTTGCAGCGTCCAGTTCGTTCGCGAACGACGAAGATGGCGCCGGGATGGCGTGGAACATCTTCTGGTGCATCGTTTTCCTGCTGATCGCCGGTCTGACGACCGACACCGGCAGCGCCTACCGCATGAAGCGCGTTCTGCAGGCCACCGCCGATTCCGCCGCACTGGGCGCCGCGATGGCCCAGTTCGACGACGAGGTATACGAATCCTACACCGGCAAAAGCGTGGACGGCGAGCCTGATCCCCGGGCGCGCGGCAACGAGGTCGCGATCTCGCTGGCCAGCCGTATGATGGACCCGGACAAGAACGGCGACGTGCTGAAGGCGGTCGACATCCGCTATGGCATCTGGAGCGATGTCGTCGGCTTCACCGAGGGCTGGGGCAACGACGTCCAGGTCATCACCCGGCGCGACCGTACCAATGGCAACGGCCTGCCGACCATGCTTCTCGACGCGTTCGGCGGTCTGACCTCGTGGGATATCGCGACCACGGCCATCGCTGGTCCGTACGAACCGCCCTGCGCCCGCGACGGTATCATCACCGCCGACGTGGTCGACATGCAGAGCAACAACCACATGACCAACGGGATCTGCATTCACGGCGAACGTGGCGTCGAGTTGAACCAGAACAACATTTTCGAGGAAGGCGTGCACATCTCGATGCCGTCGCCGGACCTTCTGGTCACCCCGGGTGGCAAGATCGGCAACAACGTAGGCCTGGAAGAGGCGCTCGTCTGGGCCTCGATGCAGCCGACGATCGCGCAGAATATCGACACCTACCTGACCGAGTTCACCGACATCTCGTCCAGCGTCCAGCCCGACTACATCGCCAACAATCCCGACGCCGAGGTGGTCAACGTGAACGAGAACGCGTTCAACCCGGAAAACCTGGTGGCGGGCAAGGTCTATAACGTCACCTGCACTGGCGGGAACATGACCCTGAACCTGCGGGGCAAAAGCAACAGCCAGGCCTCGCTGCTGGACCAACTGACCAACATCCAGTTCACCGCCAAGGGCGGCAACGGCAACGGTAATGGCAACGGGAACGGCAACTCGGGCGATGACGGCACGGACGACGGTTCCGATGACAGTTCCGGCGACGACAGCTCGAGCAACGGGAACGGAAACGGAAATGGCAACTCGGGTGGCGGCAACTCGTCGTCGACCGTGATCGAGCATGTCGTGATCGTCACCAACTGCGACATCACCTTCGACAAGGACACCGTCGTGCGCGACGCGATCGTCGCGACGTCCAGCACCGATGACAAGTCGATCAAGGGCAGCTCGGGCGTGAAGATCGGCGAGCCGGACGACTGCGCCCCCGGTGGCGGCGCCCAGATCCTGACCGCCGGTGGCATGCACTTTGCCGCGAAGATGGAGTTTCACGGATCGCAGATCGCCTCGAAAGGGCCGATCAAGATTGCCGCGCAGGTCGATGGCCTCAGCGGAACCTCGGTCCAGTCGCTCAGCCGCGTGGACCTTGCCAGCAACAACGCCCTGGGCCTCTGCTCGGCCGATGCGGACGAGGTGCTCAACCTGCCCGACGGCTTTCGCCGGGTCCGCTGATCCGATGGTTTGACAGGTTCACATCCCCCGAACCTGACCGCCGGCGCGCCACCCCCATGGCGCGCCGGCGGACGTTTCAGGCGGTCACGTATTTCCGCCAGTTGTGCTGTTCCTCGAAACCCAGCACCTCGCGGGTCTTGCGGTTGGAATACAGCGCCTCGTACTCGCCCAACTCCCGCGTGACCGGCACATCCGGATAGAACCGCTTCAGCAACTCGGCCGTCGGCAGGTCCGACGTGTTGGTGTCGTTCCCCGCGTTGAATACCTGGAACCCGAGCCCGTCCTTCTCGATGCAGCGATGCACGATCTGCCCCAGGTCGCGGGCGTCGATATAGCAGAAGGTGTTGCGATACCGGGTCTCGGGGTTCGCGAACATCGCCGGGAAACGGTCGTACTCGTGCGGCTCGATCACGTTGCCGATGCGCAGCGCGTAGATATCCGCGCCAGAGCGTCGGGCAAAGCTTCGCGCCGTGACCTCGTTGACGACCTTGGAGCAGCCATAGCTGTCCATCGGATCCACGTCGTAATCCTCTTCCAGCGGCAGGCTGCGGGGCTGTGTGCGGCCATCGGAAAAGCAGACGCCATAGGTCGTCTCGGACGAGGCGACGACGATCTTGCGAATGCCCAGCTTCACCGCCGCCTCGATCACGTTGTAGGTGCCGACGGTGTTGACGCGGTAGGTCTCGTTGTCGGGCTTCAGCAGGATCCGGGGCACGGCGGCGAAATGCACCACGGCGTCGAACCCCGGCACGCCAGTGCCCGGTTGCAACTCGCCGAAATTGGCATAGCCGGTCATCGCGTCGAACATCTGCCCGGAGTCGGTGATGTCGGCAACCAGGTTGTCCACGCCCTCAAGCTCCAGCGGGGTCTGGTCCACGTTCAGCACCCGGTGGCCTTGCGCCAGAAGCCACGGGATCACGTGCCGCCCTGCCTTGCCCGACCCGCCGGTAAAGAAGATCCGTTTGCCAGCCATCGCATGTCTCCCATCGTTCGCCCGTCAGAACGGACCTTGTTGCATTTCATACCGATACAGGCTTTCACATGCCCGAGCCGGTGCGCTAGGACAAGCACAGCAGGTTTCGCATACGGGAGGAAGACATGGCGAAGGTCGCATTTCTGGGCATGGGGGTCATGGGCTACCCGATGGCGGGGCATCTCAAGTCCAAGGGGCACGAGGTGACGGTCTACAACCGGACCACCGCCAAGGCCGAGGCCTGGGCGGCGGAACACGGCGGCGCCTTTGCCGAAACCCCGGCCGAGGCTGCGAAAGGCTGCGATTTTGTCATGGCCTGCGTCGGCAATGATGACGACCTGCGCTCGGTCGTCTATGGCGACGATGGCGCGTTGGCGACGATGAAGGACGGCGCGATCTTCGTCGACCACACCACCGCCTCGGCCAATGTCGCGCGCGAGATCGCCGAAAAGGCGGCCGCGCAGGGCGTCGGCTTTGTCGATGCGCCGGTATCGGGCGGCCAGGCGGGCGCCGAGAACGGCCAGCTTGCGGTGATGTGCGGCGGCGAGCAGGCCCATTTCGACGCCGCCGAGCCGGTGATCGACGCCTATGCCAAGGCCTGCATCCGTTTCGGCGATGTCGGGGCCGGGCAACTGACCAAGATGGCGAACCAGATCTGTATCGCCGGCATCGTGCAGGGCATTTCCGAGGCGCTGCACTTCGCCACCAAGGCCGGGCTGGACGCCAAGCAGGTCGCGGCGCTGGTCGCACAGGGCGCGGGCGGTTCGTGGCAACTGGCCAACCGGGCCGAGACCATGGTCGATGGCAAGTTCGACTTCGGCTTCGCCGTGGACTGGATGCGCAAGGACCTGGGCATCTCGATCGAAACCGCGAAAGAGGTGGGTGTCTCGCTGCCCGTCGCGGCGCTGGTGGATCAGTTCTACGCCGATGTGCAGCAATTGGGCGGCGGCCGCTGGGATACCTCCAGCCTGATTCAGCGCCTGCGGGTGCTGTCGGGCGAAAGCATCTGACACGGGCTTGACCTTCCGGTGACTGGAACCCTTATCATCAGGGTACAGTCGCCGGAGGGGTGCCATGAACATCGGTCAGATCGCGGAACGGTCGGGTTTGCCGGCCAAGACGATCCGCTATTACGAGGAAATCGGCCTTGTCGCGCCGCAGCGCGGTGACAACGGCTATCGCCGCTTCAACGAGCAGGACCTGCACCGGCTTGCCTTCGTGGCGCGTGCCCGCTCGCTGGGGTTCGGGATCGATGACTGCCGGGCTTTGCTGGACCTTTACGCCGACAGGGCGCGGGCCAGTGCGGACGTGAAGGCGCTGGCGCGGCATCAGTTGCAACGGATCGACGAGAAGATCGGCGAATTGCAGGCCATGCGCGACACGCTGGCCGACCTTGTGGATCACTGCGCCGGCGACCGGCGGCCGGATTGCCCGATCCTGCAGGACCTGGCCGGGGACACGGGCGCGCAGGGGCTGACCGTCGATTGATCTGGCACGCGGAACGGCCCATAGGGGGCCTATTCCCCTGGCCGTTGAACCTGTCTGATTGAAGATCGCAAGATATCCGCCGGGCGAACGCCACACCAGGTGCCCGGGAAAGCCACTCATTCGCGGATTTCCGTGGACAACGCGCCAGGGCGTCGCTGCCACATCTTGGTAGATAGATCTCAATCGCGGCAAATTGTGGCGTGAATCTAGGCATTTAGCGGGTGTTTCAGCGGCGTTTCCGGCCATCTTCCTTACCAGGACGGAACATTCGCCACGCGCTGGCATCGCGCCACAATAGAAGGTGGGTGGCGACCCCCGCCAGATGGACACCCAGAAGGGTGAACAGAACCGGGACCAGCGCGCCATGGATGGCCGCCGCCTGCCCGCTCCGCCAGACCCAGGCCAGCCCGCCACTGAGTGGCAGTGCCAGCAGGGCGATATAAAAACCGTTGTGAACCCATGTCGTTACCCGTCGCAGCGCGGTCGGTGAGCCGTCGGGTGGCGGCGGGACCCCGCCTCGCAGGCGCAGGACCAAGCGTAGCGCCATCAGGCCAAGGATCATCCCGCCAAATGCGATATGCGCCCAGGCACCAGCCAGTACCGGACCTTGGACGGAAAAGCCCCGTAGCCTGGCCTCGAACGCCGTCTCCATCGCTGTGGCTAGACCCAGTTGCGACGCGACCAGCGCGACCCCGGCCCAATGCAGCAGGACCTGGGATCTGGTGTAGTCGCCCGTGGAAGGTGCCATGCCCCTGCCTCCGGTGTTGCCGGGGCAAGGGTGGCTGGCGCAGGCAAGCTTGGCAAGGGGCGCCCCGCGCCCCGGTCGGTCAGGCGGTCGCGGTCGCGGCGGCAGGGGTGCGGCCCCGGGCGGGCATCCGCGCCTCGATCACCAGCGCGGCGACCACGGCGAACAGGATGTGCCCCCACAGCGCCACCCACGTGATCCCGGTGAAGCCCAGGAAGGCCGGGTTCCCCGCCACAAGATGGGCCATGATGTAAAGCGCGAAGACCCACAGCCCGACGCCATAGGCGACCGCGGGCACGACCGAGGGAAGGCCGGGGGCGACGGCCCGCCAGATCGGGCGGACCACCAGCAGCCAGCCCAGTGGATAGCCGATCAATCCGGTCAGCACGTGCAGCAGGTGCGCCGCCCCGGCGGGGTTCGCCCCGAACACGGTACTCAGGACCGACCCGGCCAGCCCGACCGGCGCCAGTCGGGCAAAGCCGAACAGTGGGCTGAGGCCTTGTCCGAAAGCGTCGAAGACAACGGTTGCAAGGGCGCCTGCGAACAGAACGGTGGTGGCGGTGTGAACGGCTCGGGTCATCTTCGGGTCCTGTTGGTGCGTTGAACTGGCCCCAGAATGCCCGTGAACGGGCGGCGGGGGCAGGGGCCTCACGCGGTGATGTAGACCGGCCCGCCCCGCGTGAGCGATTGTTACAGGAACCGGGTCCCCGGCCCCCCGCGTGGCCCCACGGCCGCTGACGAACCTGTGAGACACCGCAGTATTGTTACAATCCGGCGCCGCTCAGCGGACCACGAAGACCGAGACGGGGGCGTGGCTGGCGACATACCCGGCGTTCGAGGCGAAGACATGCTCGGCCAGGCCGGGCACGTGGCTTGCCATGACGATCGCGTCCGCGCCCAGAGCCTTGGCCTGCCGGATCAGGTCATCCCCGAGCGAGACGGCGGGATCGTGGCTGAGTACCGTCTCGGCTCGGGTGCGGGTGCCGGTCCGCTGTGCCTCGGCCTGGGCAAAGGCCGACAGCCGGGCCTTGAACTCGGCCGGGGTGTGGGCTGCGGCGCTGGGCGCGCCGCTGGTGACGCCCACGAAGACCAGTTCGGCATTGGTGCCGTGTGCGACCGTCGCGGCGATGTCGAGCGCGCGGGTCAGCTTGTCGGCATGGGTCAGGTCCACGGGGACCATGATGGTGGTGAACATCGGTTACCTCCCTTGATACGGGGCCAGCCTTTCACGATGCACGCGGGTCGGGCCTTGAGCGACATCAACCCGCCTACAGGCCGCCCGCCGCGTCGCGGGCGCCGCCGGTCACGATGGCGGGCGCTGCGGGGACGGCGCGTCCGTCGCCCTTCACCAGCCCGTTGCCGAGGCCGCCCGAGGGGAAGCGCCCGCCGTTGTGGGTGTACAGCACCCAGGCGGCGACCAGCAGGGCTAGGATGACGACCGGTTTCGGCATGCCGCCAGCATAGCGCATCCGGGGCGGTGCGGACAGCTTGACCGGTATCAAGGCGCGGAACCGCGTGCCGTTGCACGATGAAACCGTCTCTGCTGGGGAGGAAACGATAATGATAAGTCTGGACGACATCATCGGCATGACCGATCTGACCGAAGCGGAAATCGCGGCGATCGGCGAGCATGAGCACCTGGAACCGGCGCCCTCGGCGGCGCTGGCGGATTACCTGATGCACCAGCGGCGGGGGCCGCAGCAGATCCAGATGATGATCTGCGAGGATATCCGGGGCGCGTTGCATCGTGACGACCTGGACCATGCGCGCAAGTTGTTCGTCGCCTTGCGTCACTTCATGGACGAGCATCGGGATGCGGCGCGCGGGTCGGAACCGTAAGGCGGGGCCGTGCGTTGGCGGTCGGATACTTTTCAAACAGGAGACCGCCATGACTTTCCGCATCGCACCGCTTGCCGCCCTGCTGGCCATCCTGGGCCTGACCGCCTGCAACACCGTGGACGGCGCGGGGCAGGATATCGAGGCCGCGGGCGACGGCATCAGCAACGCCGCGAACGAGGTCCAGAGCGACCTGTAATCCCCGGTGACCGGCCCCGGAGACCTGACGACCGGGGCCGGGCCGTTTCATCGTGCAAAGGGGGTGAAATTCTGGCTTTTCATAGTGAAAACCCCCTTAAGTGTATGATATTTATGCTGAAAAATTTGTAAAAACTTCGTAAACGCCTGAATCCGGCCTGGTCCGGCCCCCGCGCGACCCCGGAAAACCCGTGGTTCGGGCCCATTCTCGCCACCTTCGCCGTTAACGGTTCCTTCATCATTTCACGGAGGGGATCATGTTTCGGCACGTTCTTGTCATCACCGCGGCCCTGCTGGCCGGGCCCGCCCTGGCGGGCGGCAATTACGCCAAGGTCAAGGGTTGGAGCATCGACTATTCCGACAGCGGCCAACCCCAGTGCCTGATGAGCGGGACGTTCGAAACCGGCACCTTCGTGTCGCTCAGCCTGATCGGCGCGGGTCGCGACATGGAGCAGATGCTGCTCATGGCCCACAAGGACTGGCGTTCGATCCGCGAAGGACAGGATATCGAGGTGGTGCTGCGGTTCGACGACAAGACGCCCTGGACGGTCACCGCGGACGGGGTCGAGATGGACGCGGGCGGCGGCGGGTTCATCGCGGTCGACCCGGCCTACAGCGACGAGGCGGGCCGGTTCGCGACCGACTTCAAATATGCGAGCGTGATGACGCTGGCGATCAATGGCCGCGACTGGGATCACTTCAACCTGAAAGGCTCGGCGGCAGCTTATGAGAAGATGGTCGAATGCCAGGGGCGGCTGCTTGCGGCCAGCGCGCCGAAAGACCCGTTCGCGGCCTCGACCGACCCGTTCGCAACGGGGAACGATCCGTTCGCGCGGTAACGGGAGTGGCGGGGTGAAGCCCGCCCCACGGTAGACCAGAGGGGCGGCTCAGGCCCCGATCAGGCCCCCGGTCGGACCCGGCGGCGGGGCGGCCAGTGCGGGTCGCGGTGCTTGATGACGCGGGTGGCATACAGCCCGGCGGGGATGCCGACAGCCAGGGCGAGGGCGCCCGCGACGGCGAAGGACTTCCAGGTGAACAGCCCCAGCGACAGGGCGGCGAGGATGCCGACCCAGAAGGCACAGAAGCTGATCAGCGCGATATTGGCGCTGCCTGCCGCGACGCGGCCGTCCTCCAGCACCCTGGAATCGGCCATCACCGTCCGGGAGGGATCGGGTGTGGGTTCTGGTGGCGG
>JBFHFG010000022.1:0-13079 GCA_041583815.1 Halovulum sp. | reverse complement strand
TCACCAGCTCGATCTGGCGTCCGCCTGCCCCGCCGTTGGCGTTCACATGCTCGACCGCCAGCTTGATGCCCATCTGGGCATACTCGCCCAGCGGGCCGAGGAAGCCGGTGGTCGGTGTCAGGTGGCCGATCTTCAGCGGTGCCGTTTGCGCCCGCAGATAGGCCGGCGCCGCCAGGCCAATCGCCAGCCCAGCCGTTCCGGTCCGCAGGAAACCTCTGCGGGTCGTGTTTCTGGTCGTCATGGTATCCTCCCCGAAATCTTGTTTGTTCTTCGGACCACACAGGATCGAGCCCCGGTCGGAAGCGACTGACTTTCCGTCCGGATGGGGCGAACTATGGTTGCAGTCGGACCCCGACTCGTGTGATCTGAGATCACAGTTGCCGGGAGATGCTGCGCCTGTCAACACGGAGTAAAGGAATTCATGTCCAAACCGCTCGACCAGCTGCGCCCGGCACGGCGTCAAACACTTTCGGATCAAGTGTTTGAGGCGCTCAGCGAAATGTTGCTTTCCGGTGCCCTGCGGCCGCGCGACCGGCTGTCCCTGCGCGACCTGGCCGAACGGCTGGAAGTTTCGATGATGCCGGTGCGCGAGGCCGTGAGTCGGCTGGCGGCAAGCGGCGCGCTGGATGTCAGCCCGAAACGCGCGGTCATGGTTCCGCTGATGACGGCGGCGGAGTTCGCCGACCTGACCATGGTACGGATGCTGAACGAGGGCCAGGCCGCGCGCCTTGCCGCCGAGCACGGATCGAAGACCGAGATCGCCGGGATCATCGCGTTGGCCGACCGGTTCGAAGAGGTGCTTGACCAGGCCTATGGCACCGCCCCGGCGGTTGCCGCGAACAAGGACCTGCACTTCGCGCTGTACCGCGCGTCGGGGTCACAGACCCTGCTGGACCTGATCACCATGCTGTGGCTGAAGGCCGGGCCGATCATCAATTTCGACATCGGCGTCGAGGCCGGGGTGCCGACCGGGGACGAGATACAACGCTCGCGCGGGCATCATTCGCGCGAACATCACCGGCTGCTATGCAACGCGCTGCGGGCGCGCGACGGTGACGCGGCGGCCCGCGCGGTGGCCGAGGACATACGCACCGCCTCGGAATTGATCCGCACGCACGCGGGCATGGACACGGACGACAACTGGAGGAGGATCATTCCTTGAAACTGGAACTGGACGGCGCCCGCGTGATCGTGACCGCCGGGGCGCAGGGCATCGGCCGCGCCATCGTGGACGCCTATCTTGCCGAAGGTGCGCGGGTGGCGACCTGCGACATCGACGAGGCAGCGCTGGCGTCCCTGCCCGACGAAGTGTTCCGCCTGCGCGCGGACATGGGCGATGCGGACCAGATAGCGGATTTCATGTCCCAGGCGCTCGACGCGCTTGGTGGGCTAGATATTTTGGTCAACAACGCCGGGATCGCGGGCCCCACGGGGCGGGTGGAAGATATCGATCCCGCCGACTGGGACAATTGCCTGCGGATCTGCCTGTCCTCGCAGTTCCATTGCGTCCGGCACGCGGTCCCGGCGCTGAGGCAAAGCGGCAATCCGTCGATCATCAACCTGTCCTCGCTGGCGGGCAGACTGGGGTTTGCGATGCGCACGCCCTACGCCGCGGCGAAGTGGGGCGTGATTGGCCTGACCAAGTCGCTGTCGATCGAGCTGGGGGCCGACGGCATCCGCTGCAACGCCATTCTGCCCGGCATCGTCGCCGGTGACCGCCAGCGGCGCGTCCTGGAAGCCAAGGCGCAGCGGCGCGGCATCTCCTTTGCCGAGGTCGAGGCGGAAGCGTTCTCGTACACCTCGCTCAAGGAATACGTGGAACCATCGCAGATCGCCGACCAGATCCTGTTCCTGACCAGCCCGCGCGGGCGGTCCATTTCCGGGCAGGCGATATCGGTCTGCGGGGACGCCCAGATGCTAGCCTGAGCCGCAGGTCCGCTTCCGCTTACGGGCGGCGCCACGCCGGCGGCCGCCCGAAAAATCTTTGCAGCCGTCTCAACCCGCGCCGGCTGCCGCTTCCAGCGCGGCGATGTCGATCTTGCGCATCGTCATCATCGCATCGAAGGCGCGGCCGGCCCTTGCCCGGTCCGGGCTGGTCATCAGGTCCAGAAGCTTTCTTGGCGTGATCTGCCAGGAGTACCCCCAGCGGTCCTTGCACCAGCCGCAGTCGTTCTCCGCCCCGCCGTTGCCGACGATACTGTCCCAGTAGCGATCGGTTTCCTCCTGGCTGTCCGTCACCACCATGAAGCTTACCGCCTCGTTCGGGGTGAAGTTCGGCCCGCCGTTGAGGCCTATATAGGCGCGCCCCAGAACCGTGAATTCGACGGTAAGCTCGGACCCGGCCTCGCCGCCGGGGAAATCCCCCGGCGCGGCATTGATACGGCCGACATGGCTGTCGGGAAAGGTAGCGGCGTAGAACTCGGCCGCCTTTCGTGCTTCGCCGTGGTCGAACCACAGGCAGGTGATCAGGTCGCTCATGACGGTGCTCCAGCCATCTTGTCGCCGTCGTAGCTCAGCATCCAGGGCGTGCCGAAACGGTCGGTGAACATGGCGAACCGTTCTGCCCAGAAGGTCTCGTCCGGCGCCATCTCGACTGCTTCGGCGTCTTTCGCAAGCGCGTCGAAGATGCGGTCGAACTCCTGCCGGGACGAGGCCGGTATCAAGACGCGGAACCCTTGCGGCTTTTCGTACATCCCTTCGGAATTGTCGGAGGCCATAACGGTGACGCGCCCGATGGTCATCGACATGTTCATCACCATGTCGTCGCCGCCGGGCATCCGGCTTTCGGCGTCGGGCGCATCGGCGTTGCGAAACACCGGCCCGACCTTGCCGCCGAGCACCTTGGCGTAGTGGGTCATGGCTTCAAGGCAATTGCCCTTGAAGAACAGGTAGAGTGCAGGATCCATGCTCATTCCTCCCTTTGTGGCGGTTTGCGTTGCCTGTTTTCTGCCCTGGGGCCTGCCGTTGAGGGCATGTAAATTGCGGTGGTGCGCCTCGTCGGTGTGCCGCAGTGCGGGCGGTGTCCTGGCGCGGTCGCGACGACCATGACAGCGGTCAGCGCGCTGCGGGTCATTGCGGTGATCCCGCCACCAACCCGGCCGCGAACAGAAACTCGACGTAGCGCCGCAGATGGTCGACGCTGTCGCGGGCGACCTCGCCGCTGCCGCTTGCCTTGGCGAGGATGAACGCCCCTTGCAGCACGGCTTGAGTGTGGGTGGCCAGGCTGGCCGCCGTCCAGTCCGCGCTGATCCCCCGCGCCTGCATGGCCGCCGCTATGTCCGGTTCCAGCGTCGCGGCGTGGCCGAAGATGCTGGCGGCGCAGGCATCGCGGATCGACGGGTAAGCGGCAAACACCTCCTGCGTCATGGTGCCGACGAGGCACGTGAACTCGGCCAGGTCGCCCTGGATGATATCACGCCGGAAATCGATGTACCCGAGGAACCGGTCATAGGGATCGGCGTGCCGGTGATAGGGCGCATCCGCGAAAAAGGCCGAAGTGGTTTCGGCCCAGTAGGCGGCGGCGGCGACGCCAAGCGCCTCCTTGTTCTCGAAGTTGTGAAAGAACGCCCCGGTGGTGACGCCCGCGATCCGGCAAAGCTCGGCCACGGACGTCGCCGCATAGCCGCGCGACCGGATGGCGTCGCGCGCGGCTTCCAGCAACCTGGTCCTGGCGCTTCCACGTTCGGGATCCTTTAGGGTCGGTCTGGGCATGGTCGATACATACATACTACTCGGTATGTATGTCAATTCCGAATCATGAATGTGTTGGTCTCGGTCGGCGTCCGTTTTGGTCGCCAAGAGGGGCGTTCGACGGCACTTCGGCGGGTAGAGCGGCCTCCGCCACCCGGGAAAACGCCTCCGAAACCGGCGAAACGGCATTTACTTCATGCATGACGTTACGTCGCTTTAGACGAATACCGCCCAATGCCACAGACGAGACCGCCCTCCGCCACAATCCCGCCGCACGTCGGCTGTCTTCAAGGCGGTGAACAGGGTGTATCCGAGGCGCCCAAATCGCCCGAAAGGCGAAAATACTTCGGCAGCGGGACAGCGATAGGTCAGCAGCCTTACTGGGGGTGGCGGCTCGTGTTCCCGATCAGACTGGCTGCCGTACGGGCAGTTCGTGGGGCAAGGATGCCCCGACCCGATGGAGAACCTCGGGGACGGCTGCAGGGTCGCCTCGATCTAGATGACCGACTGGAGCTGTCGACATGTCCACCACGCTTCTGCGCCTTGCCGCTGCCACCGCCCTTGTCGGTGCGATCGTCGTATCGGTTGCCCCCCACGCAACCAGCTACGTATCCCTTTCGGCCGTGGTCAACGCGCCGCTTGTTCCCGTAACCGCGCCTTTCAGCGGCACGCTTGAAGAGCCGTCGAAGGCCGTCTCGCGGCCCGTGACAGAAGGCGACCGCCTGCTTGTCCTGCGGGATGTTCTTGGTGAGGACAGCGAGCTGCGCGCGCTGGAGGGAACGCTGCGCGAGACCCAGGCCGACGGAAAGTCGCTGATCCGGCAGGAAAAGGACCTGCTGGAGCTGAAGGCCACGCTGGAAAAGCGGCAGACCGCCCGCATCTCGTCCCGCATGGACTGGTTCGACGCCAGCATCGACGAGGCACGCGCGGATGTGGTCAAGTCCGAGGCAGAGGTCGCCGCGGCGGAAGAACGCCTTCAGCGCGTTTCCGAGCTGAGCAAGCGTGGTGCGACCACCTCGACCGAGGTGCTGGGCGCCGAGACCGAATTGTTGAAGGCCAAGGCCGAGGTTGCCCGCAAGCAGGCCGTGGTGCGTAGGCTGGGCGTGGAACGCACCGCGCTGGAAGGCGATTCCGCCGTGGACCTGACCTATTCGGGCATGGAGCAGATCGAGTACCGACTTGACGAGATCGCCGTTCGGCTTGCTGACATCAACGCGCGCAAAGCGCGGCACGCGGCGCGTGTCACCAGCATCTACTCGCAGATCGACGACTGGTCCGAGGAAGTCGAGCGCCGCCGGACCTTCGAGCCGCAGATCGCCGCGACCGGCCTGGTCTGGGAGGCGTCGGGCCGCGCCAACACCTCTGTCGCCGCGGGCGAGACCATCGCCTCGGTCCTCGACTGCACGCACCGTTTCGTCGAGGTCGTCCTGCCCGAGCGCCATTTCGAGAACATCGCGCCCGGCTCTGACGCGCTGGTCCAATTGAAGGGGTCGCGCGAGACCTTCCGCGCGAAGGTCCTTGCCACCTATGGCAGCGCCGCGCGCCCCAACCGGGCCATGCAGGCCGCCAGCCCGCGGATCGAGATCCCAGAGGGTCTGCGTATCATCGTGGGCCTGGGCGCCGCTGACGTCACCAAGGAAGAGGTCGCCCGTTCGTTCTGCGATGTCGGCCGCACCGCCGAAGTGCGCTTTGCGCTGGCCGACGACAGCATCACGTCGCGCCTCATGCACGCGCTCTCCGGCTCGTTCTCTGCGCTGCAGCGGAAGGTTGCCGCCCTGCCCTCGCTGCTTGCCGGCTGAACCGGGCCAAGCGGCCAGAAAGACACGCAGCGCGCAAGACACGCGGCCCGAAAGAGAAATGAACGGTCATGCCTGACTACCTTTTGCCCCTCGCGGTCATCGCGATCGCATACCTTGTCGCGCCGCGCCGATGGCTGTCCGGGGACCATGTCCGGCGGCCCGCTGTCGTCGTACTGATCGTTCTCGTCTGGCTTGTCGTCGGCCGTTACCTGTGGTGGCGCCTGACCCAGACCCTGCCCGACCCGGATGCTGGCCTTGGAGAACAGACCTTCGCCTGGGTTCTGCTTGTGATCGAGATGCTGATCTGGATCGACACCGCGATCCTGTTCCTGACGCTGTCGCGGACGAGGAACAACTCGTCCGCCGCGGATGCAGGCGAGGCCCGGCTGCGCGGCCTGCCCAACCGTGACCTTCCCACCGTCGACGTCTTCATCGCGACCTACAACGAAGGCCTGGATGTCCTTGAAAAGACGATCATCGGCGCGACCGCCATCGATTGGCCGAAGGATCGCCTGCAAGTCTGCATCCTGGACGACGGCAAACGCGACTGGCTGCGGGACTATTGCGCCGCGCGGGGCGTGACCTATTTCACCCGCGAGGGGAACAAGGACGCCAAGGCCGGGAACATCAACGCGGCCATCACCCGGACCAGCGGCGACTTCTTCATGGTACTCGACGCGGACTTCGTTCCGCAGCCGAATTTCCTCTACCGTGCGATCGGCCTGTTCCAGGATCCGAAAGTCGGGATCGTGCAGATCCCGCACAACTTCTACAACGCCGACCCGATGCAGGCGAACCTGCGGATGCGCCGCGCGATGCCCGATGACCAGCGACTGTTCTTCGAGACGATCATGGTCTCGCGCGATGGTTGGGACACGGCCTTCTGCTGCGGATCGAACTCGATCACGCGGCGCACGGCGATCGAGGCCGTCGGCGGCCGTTTGCCCGGCGGCTCCATCACCGAGGACATGCTTCTGACGCTGGCGCTGCTGCGCAAGGGCTTCATCACGCGCTACCTGAACGAGCGGCTGGCGTTGGGTCTTGCCCCGGAATCGCTGTTCGCGATGTATATCCAGCGTGCCCGCTGGGCCCGTGGCGCGGTGCAGATCCTGTTCCTCCGCGAGGGGCCGTTCGGTCCCGGCCTACGCCTGCACCAGCGGGTGATGTTCATCCCCCTGCACTGGATGACCCAACCGCTGATGGTCGGGATGACATTGCTGAGCCCGGCGATCTGCCTCTGGACGGGTTGGACGCCGCTTCCGAACTCCAGCCCGTGGACGATCACCTTTTTCCAGTTGCCGGCGCTTGCCGCCACGCTTGGATCGCTGGCGCTGCTGGCACCGAAAGGCTTCTTCCCGGTGGCCGCGCTGGTACACGCGGCGCTTCAGGCCCCCCGCATCCTGCCCACAGTAATTTCCACGCTGATCAAGCCGCATGGCCATGTCTTCAAGGTCACACCCAAGGGGCTGTCCGCAGGCGCGGCGGTCGTCGACCGGATCATGATCTTCGCCCCCGCGGCGTTGATCGTCATCACCGCGCTGGGGCTGCTCCTGAATGCAAACATCAACACGCGGATCGTGGAAAGCAACGCCCAGATCCCGCTGCTCGCGTTCTGGTCGTTCGTCACCATGATCGTGCTGTCGGTCGTGCAGGCCGTCGCGGTCGCGCCGCGATTCCCGCGGCAACTGGACGAGGAGCGGTTCAGGGTCGAGATGGGCTGCAGCCTGGACAACGGCAAGCGTGTCGAAACCGGCCAGATCCGCTCGATATCGCTGACTGGCGCGCGGGTCCTGCTGGCGGATCGCACGAAACCTTTCGCCGGATGCAACGAGATCCGGCTGCGACTGGAGCGCGTCGGCACGATCCCCGCGCGGATCACGCGGCAGGGCAAGGGCCATGCCGACCTGGAATTCGAGCTGGAAGACGGGCCACAGCGCGACACGCTGATCAAGGCGCTGTTCGCGGGCGCGGCGCAAAACCCGCTGAGCGATACCGACGGATTGCGGGTGACGCTGGCCCTGCTGGCCCGGATCTTCTGGGTCGCGGGCGAGAAACGGCAGGCGCGCGCCCCGCTACCGGCCGAGGCCGAGAAGACGGCGTAACTGCGACCTGCCCCTGCCAAGGATTGCGCGGCGGGGTGTCGCGCGATTCTCCATGATTTCTGCACAATACGCGTGTAACCGGGCAGCATGTTCCTGAGGCGCGTTTCCCTTGCCCGGCGGCTTGCCCTTGCCATGCTGATTGCGATCATCGTCGCGATCGCCCTGGTCGTCGGGGCCATCGCGCTGAACCTGCGCCGGGATTTCGAACAGTACCTTACGGAAAACGAGGTCGCGAGCCTGGACGAACTGGTGGACGCGCTCGTGTCGCATCCCCAGGCGCAGGACGGGTGGTCTGCGTTGCGTACCAAGGATGCGTGGGCGCGGTTTGCCAGCCCTCTTCTGCATTCCGGGCCATCGCCGCGCGACATGACGCCACCGCCTGCCCCAGCACCTGCTCCGCCAAACGGATCACCCCCGCCCCCCGGCCCGTTCGAGATTATCGGCAGGCTGGTCCTGCGCGATGCAGACGACGCGCTGGTTGCCGGACGGCCCGAGGCGGGGGAAATAACCGCCAGCCGTCCACTTGCCGCAGCGGACGGCACGCCGCTTGGTACCCTTCAACTACAGGCGCGCGCGGAGATCGCCTCGCCTGCCGACCGCGCCTTCCTTGGCCGACAGCTTCGGTCGCTGGCGGTGGTCTCGCTGGTCGCAATCGCCTTCGGAATGGTGGTCGCGGCACTTCTGGCCCGGCACCTGCTTCAGCCGATCCACATGATCGGCGCCCACGTCGCGCGACTTGCCGCCGGGGACCTGTCGTCCCGGATCAAGGCACGCCGCGAGGACGAGCTGGGACGTATGATGCGCGATCACAACGCGCTGGCACGCAGCCTTGAGGCAGCGCGCACCCGCGAGCGGCGTTGGGTCTCGGATACCTCGCACGAGCTCAAGACGCCGCTCTCGGTCCTGCAGGCGGAAGTCGAGGCCATGCAGGACGGCGTGCGCCCGCTGGACCAGCGAACCCTGGCCGGACTGCATGCCTCCGTGATGAGGCTGGCGCGGTTGGCCGAAGACCTTGGCACTCTGGCCAGCGGGGACGAGGCGACGCTAATTTCCAGGCGTGAGCCGGTGGACCTTGGCGCATTGGCGAAAGAGGCCAGCGACGCGATGCGTGAACCGATGCGGCGCGCGGGGCTGGTGCTTGATACCGATCTATCGCCCGGCGTGGTCATCTGCGGCGATCACGACCGGTTGCGGCAGTTGCTGGACAACCTGCTTGAAAACGCGCGGCGCTATACCGATGCGCCGGGCCGGATCCTGGTGCGGTGCCGTGCCGAGGACGGGACTGCCCGCCTGACGGTGTCCGACACTGCGCCCTGCCCGCCCCCTGACATGTTGGACGGATTGTTCGAACGGTTCGTCCGCGCCGAGGATTCCCGCGCACGCGCCCATGGTGGGGCCGGGCTGGGCCTTGCGATCTGCCGCGCCATCGCGCAGGCCCACGGCGGCACCATACGGGCAGCCCCCGCCTCGGCGGGCGGATTGCGGGCCACGTTTGCGCTGCCGCTGATCAACAAGGACGATCCGGCCGATGCCTGACACCCCCAGCATACTTGTCGTCGAGGACGAGGTCGCCTTGGCCGAGGTGATCCGCGACTATCTTGTCGCTGCCGGAATGCGGGTCGAACTGCGCGTGGAGGGCACCCGCGCGGCCGAGATCGCGCTGTCGGGGCGGCACGACCTGCTTGTACTGGACCTGATGCTGCCGGGGGTGGACGGCCTGACGATCTGTCGCGAGATCCGCAAGACCTCGGACCTGCCGATCATCATGACCACTGCCCGCGTCGAGGAGATCGACCGCCTGCTGGGGTTGGAACTGGGCGCGGACGACTACATCTGCAAGCCCTACTCCCCGCGCGAGCTGGTCGCGCGTGTGAAGGCCGTCCTGCGCCGCCGCGCGGCACCGGTCGCAGCCAGCCAGCCACGGCGGCTGGTTCTGGACCCGCAGGCCTGGCAGGCCACCGTGGACGGTACACGGCTCGACCTGACCCGGCGCGAATTCGCCCTGCTGTCGGCACTTGCCCGCTATCCGGGGCGGGTCTATTCGCGCGATCAACTGCTGGAACTGGCATTTCCGGACGACGCCGACGTCTTCGACCGCACGATCGACAGCCACATCCGCAACATCCGCCGCAAGTTCGGCCGCGTCACAGACTGGGAGCCGGTCCGGTCGGTCTATGGCGTCGGCTATGCCTTCGACGACGGCTGAACACCGCCCCTGTCTGCACGCTACTCATCATCTGCACATTGCCTGCATATTCGCTGCAAACCCGCTGCGCATTGCGCGGCGATACCGGTCCCGCAATCCGAACCCACAGCATCGGAAGGAGACCGAGATGCAGGAGAAGAAAGTGAATGACGTGCTGGACGGCAAGCTGGCCGCGCGCCCCATCATCGTTCACAGCCGCCGCGTGCCGCGGATGCAGCCCTATCAGAAGATCATCGTGGCGATCATGGTCGCGACGCTGTTTCTGAGCGTGGTCAACATCAGCATTGCCGCCGCCGCCGAACCGCCCCAGGACCCGGCGGCGATTGTTCTTGCGCAATCTCAGGACCGGCGCGGCCCGCCGCGCGAAGCCATCGAAGCCTGCGCTGACAAGGATGTCGGTGATGCCTGCAGCTTCCAGGGTCGCGGCGACGGTGCCGCCGGAGGGACCTGCCAGAGCCCGGTTCGGGACCGCCCCGCCGTTTGCGTCCCCGAGGGCGGACCGCGCGGATGACCCCGGAAGTGTTCCCCATGAAATGCTCGCGCCCCCTGTTGGCGATACTGGTTGCCCTGGCCGCCGCCCCGGCGCTGGGGCATAGCGATCACGCCGATGCGACCCTGCCCGACGCAACCCTGCCCGGCGTCGCCCGGAATGCGCTGATCGAAGCGCCCGAGATCGTTAACTGCACCCTTGAGGACGGCACCGAGACGAGTTGCTACTCGTTGACCGTCGGCTACCTTCCCGATGGACTGGAGATCGGCCCCTTCTGCCCGGCGACGCTGTCGGACGATGGCGGGATCTGGGACTGGAGTGGTGAAAATGCCGGGCTCTACCGGATCGACGAGGCGTTTCTGCGGATGCTGGACGGGCTCGGCTATCGGTTCTTCGACGACGACGGCACCGTTCACACCGTGGACAATGCCGTCGAACGGCCGCAGGTGGACCATGCCTGCATCAACGTATCGGAAGACGCTGACGTAACAATCACCATGCTGATCCCGGTCGAGCCGGTGATGGCCGAAACGCCCAGCCTGCTGGGCGTGGTGAACAAGGTGGGAGTGGCGCTGGACGGGGTGCCGATCTTTTCGGACGCGCCCAGCATCCAGCAGACAGGCCACATGCCGGCGCTCGATGTCTGCGGCGGGCATGTCGATCCGGGCGGCTGGTATCACTGGCACGCCACTTCGACCGACATCGAAACGGTGTTCGAGACCGAAGGCGTCGAAGCCGATTGCGCGCTGGAGCAGAATGCGAGCGCGCAGTTCGGTTATGCATTCGATGGCTTCCCGATGTTCGGCAGCCTTGAACCGGATGGCAGCGACGTCGCCGGGCTGGACGCCTGCAACGGCCATGTCGGTCAGACGCCACTTGGCGTGACCTATCACTACCACGCCAGCGAGGATTTCCCGAACCTGCCGTCCTGCCTGGTCGGCGTGCAGGCGCAAGGTAATTTCGTCACCACTGCCTCGGCCGGAGTCGGTGCGCTCAACGCCGGGGACGGCACACGAAACCAGCCGCCGCGACCCGGTCCGGACCAGATACCGCCGGGGTCCGAGGACGCGGCCAAGACCCTGGGCGTTCCCACCGACCGGCTGATGCAGGTGCTGCGGGAATCCGGCGACGGCCGCCCTGACCTTGCGGCGGCGTCCGCTGCCCTCGGCCTCAGCGAAGAAGACTGGCGGACGGCACTTCCACCGCCCCCGCAACAATGAGCACTGCGGCATGCCCCGGCAGCAACCCGGGCATGCCGCTTCGCCCCATTTACCGACAGGACCAGACTTGATGAACCGCAGACACGCCCTGCACGCGCTTGGCGTCCTGGCCCTTTCGGCCTGTACACGTGCCGGACAGACGCTCGAGGACCTGCCCCCCGCCACCGAGACGGACCCGTTGTCCGCTTTCCGCGTCCCCGCCGACGCGGGGGCAACCGCATGGTCCATGCACCTGGGGCCGCTTGCGGTGCGGACCGCGCCTCGCATCCTGGCGCTGTCCGGCGGGGCCGAGGATGGCGCCTTCGGCGCGGGTGCGCTGACCGGATGGACCCAGGCGGGCACACGGCCAGAATTCGATCTTGTGACAGGAGTGTCGACCGGCGCGCTCATCGCCCCGTTCGCCTTTCTCGGGCAATCCTGTGATGCCCAGCTGCGGCAAATCTTCACCGGGCATGATGCCGACGACATCATGCATCTCAGCATCCGCAGCGCGGTGCTGGGCAACGCGCTTTACGACACCACCCCGCTGGAGGAGTTGATCGCGCACTACACCCCCGATCCGTTCATTGCCGCGATCGCCGGCCATCATCGGAATGGTGCCCGGCTGCTGGTGGTCACGTCCGAGCTGCAAACCTCGCGGGCTTATGCCTGGGACATGGGGGCGATCGCCGAGGCGGGGCTGTACACGCTGTTTCGCGACGTGCTGCGCGCCTCGTCGGCCATGCCCGGCCTGTTTCCGCCGGTCGGTCTACGGTACGTGCTGTCGGGTCGGACCTACCGCGAAACACATGTCGACGGGGGGGTGCAAATGCAATTCCTGGCCATGCCCGAGTACGCCTATGCCGCAGCCACATCACCGATGCGGGATGCGCGGATCTGGATCGTGGTGAACAACACGCTGAACCCCGCGCCGGTGGCAGGATCGCAGACTGCAATCGGCATTTCGCAACAGGCCCTTACCGCCATGATCCGCGCCAATGCGCAGTCGGCGGTCACGGCGACGCGGCTGCTTGCCCGCGCGGCGGGGATGACGCTTGAGATCACATCGATCGATCCGGACGCGGGGATCGCCTATGACCCGACGCAGCGGTTTTCCTCGGCTTACATGAATGCGCTGTACCGCCACGGCCACCAGCGTGCGCTGGCCGGGACGCTATGGGAAACGGGGTAGGCCGAGAAAAAACGCCTGGGCGGGCGGGCCGCATAGCCTCAGAAATCAACCTGCGGTCTCTCCGTCAATTCGGAGGAGAGTTGGGTTTCAGGTCAGCTCTTCCGCATCGTATGTCTCCTCGTTTGGAGAACAGGCTAACTTCAAATCGCGGACGCTTCAGCGGAGCAGGTCGATTGTACACCGACATGGGCTACGCCTCATGCTCTCAACAGTGAAAGCTGAAGGAAAACAGAGGCTTACCTGCAGGAAGTGGTGCCCGGGGGCGGATTTGAACCACCGACACGCGGATTTTCAATCCGCTGCTCTACCCCTGAGCTACCCGGGCACATGGGGTTTGCCGTAAAGGCTGCGCGGTTCTAGGCCATGCCGACGAGGCTGTCCAGAGGGGCCGCGCAAAAATT
>JBFHFG010000021.1:0-13147 GCA_041583815.1 Halovulum sp. | reverse complement strand
CTCGTAGATGCCGTTCACCTGTTCCCCGGCCTGGCCGATCAGGGCGGTGAAATCCTGCCGCTGGGGCGCCATGGCCCGCCCCAGATAGGCCTGCATCAGCCCCGCCATCTCGGCCTGCTGGCTGGCATCGAAGCGGGTGACCACGGCGCGCACCGCGTCCCATTCGAAGCGCAGCCCCGGACGGCCAAGCGCGCGGGCGGCGGCGTTCTCGCCTTCCTCGATCGAGGCGAAGGTGGCGTGCAGCATGTCGAAGAACCGACCCGTCGAGTCGAACTCCAGGAAAGACGCGCCCAGCGGCACCAGCAGGATGTCCGCCGTCGCCAGCCCGTTGATCGTGAGGTAGCCAAGTGCGGGCGGCGTATCGAGCACGATCAGGTCGTACTGCTCCAGCAGGTCGTCCGCCTCGAGCCCGTTGGACAGCGCGTCCCACAATTTCCAACCGCGCAGCCCGGTGCGCCAGACCGGGATCTGGAACTCGGCCCAGTACAGGTTCAGCTGCGCGCCGATCAGGTCGATGTTCGGCCAGTGCGTGGACTGGACCAGGTCGGCGGCCTTGGTGTCCAGCGCGGTCTGCAGCGTGTCGTCGAAGGGCAGGGGGGCCTCGCCCCGGTCCACGCGGCGGCGGTTCTCGGCCTGCAGGCTGCGGGCATAGTCGCGGGCCAGCAGCGGAAACACCGTCTGCCATTCGTCCGCCACCTGCCCGCCGAAGATCGAGGTGATCGAGCCCTGGCTGTCCAGATCGATCACCAGCACGCGGTAGCCGTCCAGCGCCGCCGACATCGCCAGATGCGCCGCGGTCGAGGTCTTGCCGACGCCGCCCTTGAAGTTGGCGACCGCGACGACCTTGGCCGGCAGACCCTCGGGGCGGTAGGGGCGGTATTCCTTGGCGCGGCTGCCCTCGGCGGCAAAATGGGCGCGCAGGCGCAGCACCTCGTCCAGGGTGAACCACTTGGCGCCGCCCTCGGTTTCGGACCGGCCCTGGGGCAGGTCCGGGTTGGCGCGCAGCACGCGGCGGAAATGCGCGGGCGCGACCGGGATCAGGTAGCGGGTGATCTCCCACGTGGAAAACAGCCGCAGCGTCTTGTGCCCCTCGGGGGACTGGCCGCGGCGGACCAGGTCCTCGCGCCCCGAAAGCGACCGGCTGGCGGTGTCGGCGAAACCGTCCGTGCCCACCGGCGCGCCCAGTTCCTTGAGGGCCTGGTCGGGATCTATGTTGAAATACGGGGGCCTTTGGCCGGCGTCGGGATCCTGCATCGAAAAAGCCTCATGTGCCGCGTTTTGGACAATGTACCACAAAACGCGGCACATGTAAGCGAAAGCGGTATCCGATTCGATTTTCTCAGTGAAATCCGGCGTTTCCCGGGGTGATTCCGGCCGGCATGTGGGGCGCGGCGGCAACAGCCTGCCAGCAGCCATGTGTTATTGGGTGTTATATATAGTGTTACGGGTTTCGGGGCATCTGGCCACCCCCTTGGTTTCACGGGGAAAAAACCGGCGCTGGCTGGCGCATGCGATTCCGGAACCACGAACGCGCGACTCTGAACCCACGTATCCGCGATTCCAAACCCACGTGCCGCGATCCGCCGCGCGGCCCTTGCTGCTGGACGGGGCAGGGCGCCGCGCTTAGGCTGGTGTAAATGAAACCACGATAAAAAAAGCCCGATAAACAAACAGGGTGAGGCAGAGCAGTCATGGCCTCGGCACTTCTTCCGGACCGGCACCCGACCGGCGACTTCTTCGTCTGCGACGTGCTGGATGCGATCCCCAAGGACGACCTCGCGTCCATGGAGCATCCGGTGTTCTCGCTGTCCACCCGGCCCGACCGGCGGGTGCTGTCCTATGAGCACGCGGGCGCCTCGATCGAGATCACGCCCTCGGTCAAGGGGCTGGCGACGATCCACGACAAGGACATCCTGATCTACTGCATCAGCCAGCTGATGGCCGCGATCAACGCCGAGCGCGAGGTCAGCCGCCGCCTGGTGCTGACCGCGCGCGACCTGCTGGTCGCCACCAACCGCGAGACCAGCGGCGACGGCTATCGCCGCCTGCGCGAGGCGCTGGAGCGGCTGTCGGGCACCCGCATCGTGACCACCATCGCCACCGGCGGGGTCGAGACCACCCGCGGCTTCGGCCTGATCGACAGCTGGGAGATCGTCCGCCGCACACGGGCCGGGCGCATGGTCTCGGCCGAGGTGGTGCTGTCGGAATGGCTGTACCGCGCGGTGCTGGCGAAATCGGTGCTGACGCTGAGCCGGGATTATTTCCGCCTGCGCAAACCGCTGGAGCGCCGGGTCTACGAGATCGCCCGCAAGCATTGCGGCCGGCAGCGCGAATGGACCATCGGGCTGGGCACGCTGCTGACCAAGACCGGCTCGACCTCGCCGCTGCGGGTGTTCCGCAAGATGATCCGCGACATGGCGGCGGCGGACCTGCTGCCGGACTATTCGCTGAGCGTCGAGCCGGGCGACCTGGTGCGGGTGCGCGCACGGGCGAAGATGGCGGCCTCCGGCACCACGGGCGCCGGAGCCGGGGCAGGGGGCGAGACATTGCCGCCGCTGGCCCCCGGCGCCCACGACCGCGCCCGCGCCGCCGCCCCCGGCTTCGACGTCTACGCGCTCGAGGCCGACTGGCGCGCCTGGTGGGCCACCTCGGGCAAGCCGCGGCTGCACGCGCCGGAAGCGGCCTTCGTGGCGTTCTGCCGGAGCCGGGCCAGGCAGGAATGATGCTGGCATCGCACCCGTGGCGGGGGGATGCTATGAGGCATTTCAGGCCGGTGCATTATCCCGGCGACAGCAGGGGCAGCGCGGCATGAGTGTCCGGCGGGGATTGTTTTACAGCTTTGGTCAGACCGGTGGCCAGTTCTTCATCCAGTTCTTCTCGGCGATCGTCATCGCCCGGCTGCTGCCCCCCGAGGAACTGGGCGTGGCTGCAGTGGCGCTGGCGGCGATCGCGATCCTCGAGTCGCTGCGCGAGTTCGGGGTCCGGCGCTACCTGATCAAGGAACCGGACCTGACCGACGACAAGATCCGCACCGTCTTCGGCATCGCGCTGCTGGTCAGCTGGTCGCTGGCGGCGGCCATCTTCTTCAGCCGCCACGCGATCGCGGGGTTCTACGACGAGACGCGCCTGGTGCCGATCTTCGCGCTGCTGGCGGTCAGCTTCCTGATCCTGCCGATCGGCCTGCCGGCGGGCGGGTTGTTGCGGCGCGACCGGCGCTACAAGGAACTGTCGGTGATCGTCCTGGCGGCGACCCTGGCCAATACCGTGGTCTCGATCCTGTTCGCCCTGGGGGGCTTCGGCCCGATCGCGCTGGCCTGGGGGGCGGTGGCGCAGTCGGTGGTGCTGGTGGCGCTGACGCTGTCCTATCGACGCGACCATATCCGGCTGCGGCCATCGCTGAAGGAATGGCGCGCGATCGGCAGTTTCGGCGGCCTGTCCTCGCTCGAGGCGGTGATCTCGACCCTGGGATCGCAGCTGCCGCAGATCCTGATGGGCAAGGTCTTTGCCTTCGCGGCCGTGGGCCATTACGTGCGCAGCTACCGGTTGGCGATCATGATCCAGCGGCTGTTCCTGGGGTCGATCAACTGGGTCACCGGGACCGAGCTGGGGGCGATGTACCGCGCCGGCGCGGACATGCGCCCGCTGCTGATGAAGGCCACCGGCTTCACACTGATCATCGGCTGGCCGGCGCTGCTGTTCATGGCGATCGAGGCGCAGGCCATCATCGAACTGCTGTTCGGGCAGGCCTGGGCCGAGGCCGCGCCGGTGCTTCAGGCGCTGTGCGTGGCGCAGCTGCTGCAACTGGTGATGGGGCAGGCCAACTCGGTCTATATCGCCACCGGCGACGTCAAGCTGAAGCTGCGCAACGAGGTGATCCTGCAGAGCATCGCGCTGGCGCTGCTGCTGATCGGGCTGTCGTATTCGGTTCTCGTGGTGGCCTGGCTGCGGGTCGGCTTCGGCATGGCGCACGTGGTGGTGCACATGACGGCGCTGCGGCGCTATGTCGGGCTGGACTACGCGGCCCTGGGCAAGGCGATCGCGCGCCCGGCCGCGGTGTCGGTGCTGTTCGCGCTGGCGCTGCTGGCGCTGCGGCTGGTGTTGCCCGAGGCCTGGCGCCACCATCCGCTGTCGGTGTTTCCGCTGGCGGGGGCGATGACCCTGGTCTACGGGCTGCTGCTGGTGCTGTTCCGCCATCCCCTGGTGGACGAGATCACCCGCCTGGCGCGGCGTCGGCTGGTCTGAAGGGCCAATGTTCTGAAAGGGCGGGGGCGCGCTGAAGGACGGCCCGCCGGGCCCCTCAGAACCCCCAGCGGGCGACGTCGATGCCCCATTCGTCGCGCAGCCGCGCCATGTCGGGGGCCAGCGTTTCGGCGACTTCGGCGCGTTCGGCGGGCGACAGCCGCGCGGGCTGAGGCCGCGTCGCCTCGAGAACATGGCGGACCGGGGCCTTCACGCCCGCCGGCAAGCGGGACAGGAAGGGGGCTGCGCGGCGCAGCGCGCGTTCGGCCCCCGATTTCGGCCGCTTCGAGACATTGCGGGCGGAACTGTCGGCGATGCTGTCCATCGGCGCGATGCCCAGGAAGGCGCAGACCCGGTTGACCGTCGCAAGCGGCGTGCCGGTCAGTTCCTCGTAATCCACGATCAGCAGCGCCTCGCGGCCGAAGACCTGCGTCCAGGCCTGGGCCTGGCGGAAGTAGTTCGAGGTCTGCACCAGGTCGGGATGGGTGATCGGCAGCCGCCAGTCGGGGTGGCGGCGCATGAAATTGTAGTGCGATTCGATCCGCGCGAAGGGATCGCGCACCGCGTAGACCAGCCGCGGCCGGATGCCGTGGGCCGCGACCCGCTCGGGCACGCCCGGTTCTTCGTGCTTGGTGTAGCCGGTCGACGCCTCCATCGCCCAGGCGTGCCGGGTGGCGTCGAAATCCCACAGCTCGTCATAGGACGAGATCCTGTTGCGGGTGTCGTGCGGCCGCACCTGGTTCGAGAAATACTCCGGTTCCTTCACCGAAGCCGGGCAGATTTCCGGATGCTCGGCCAGGTAGCTGAACAACGAGGTCGTCGCGCATTTCATCGAGCCGATGATCAGGAAGTACCGATCGTTCCCGATCGCGGTCCTGGTGCCGGTCATGTCAATTCTCCGCAAGGGCAGGGCGTGCACCGTGCTTGCCCGCGCATCGCGCCCATTTCAAGGCAGCAGCCCCCTGCACAGGGTGCGGAAAATCGCTTTCGGTTTGCCAAAAGCGCTTGGCGCGGCGCTGTCCGGCCTGCAATAACCTAAGACAGGGGCGGCCCGAGACTGGCGCCGCGATGCGCGCCAACATGCAGGAGACCGCATGACACATCCCGCCGGGCAGCCGACGGTTTCGGTGATTTTGCCTGTCTACAACCGGCTGCACACCCTTGAAGATTCGATGCGCAGCGTCCTGGGGCAAAGCTATGCCGACCTGGAACTCATCGTCGTCGACGATGCCTCGACCGAGGACCTGGGCCAGGTCATCGACCGTTTCGACGATCCCCGGGTGCGATATGTGCGCCAACCGGTGAACGGCGGCGCCTCGGTGGCCCGCAACACCGGCCTGGCCGAGGCCAGGGGTGCGTTCATCGCCTTCCAGGACAGCGACGACCTGTGGCTTCCGCGCAAGCTGGAGCGGCAGATGAAGGTGCTGGAGGACCGCCCCGAGATCGACGTGGTGACCGGGTCCAAGGTGCTCTATGGCGGCGGGCCGGACGGCAGCTACGGCATCGACAAGGTCTCGTTGCGCCCGCCGCCCTCGGGCCGCCTGCGCGAGGACGAGGACCAGGTCGCGAAATTCCTGGTCGAGAACCGCATCAGCCTGCAGAACGCGCTGTTCCGGCGCGATTGCTACCCGGAGCCGGTCTGGTTCGACGCGCGGGTCCGGTCCAACGCCGACTGGGCCTTCACCGCATCGCTGGCGCAGCATGCCCGGATCCTGGAACTGCCCGAGCCGGTGGTGATGGCGTTCTCGTCCACGGACGGGATTTCCAAGAACCGCCGTCACAAGGCGATGGGACGCCTGCGGATCCTGCGCCGGAACCGGAAGGTCTTTGCCCGCTACCCGCGCGAATACGCGTACAACCTGTGGCACCTGGGACGCGCGCTGATCCACGTGGGCAAGCGCCGGACCGGGCGGCGCTTCTGCCTGGGTGCCTTGCGGATGCACCCCGCGCTGGGGCTGGAGCTGCTGCGCCAGAAGTTCAGCCGGCAGCCCCGGATCTGATTCCGGATCAGGCCCCGGACCACCTGCGCACCCGCCGCCGGACCCGGCGCAGAAGGCGGGGACCCGGTTTCGTGCTGCGCGCGCGCGCAGCGGCGGCCTCGGCCACGGTCTGCGGATCCAGCGCCGGGGGCGCGGCCAGCGGATCGGGGCTGTCGATGCGGTAGCCGAAGCGCCGGAAATCCTCGGCATAGATCTCGGAGATCAGGGCGGTTTCGCGGGGGGCCGGAGCGGGTTTTGCCCCCTTGCCCGTGCCACGGCGGTTGGTATGGCCGATCGCGCGGGGGCCGTCGCGGTCGCCAACCAGCGTGTCGATATGGGGAACCAGCGCTTCCAGCCCGTGTTCCAGGTGGAAGACGGTGCAGTCGGGCGGCAGGAAATCCACCTGGGGCCGGAAATGATTGTCGATCGCGAACGGGTCCTGCGCCTGGCGATCCCGCATGTCCTCGAGCCAGTCCCCGAACGAGATCCCGGCGGGGGCCGATTTCTCGACCTCGACCTGGAAGTGATAGGCGCTGATCGCGCGGCTCAGCGGGTGGCGCACCACCGCGAAGGCGGCGTCGAAGAAATCCGGGCCGAACAGCCGCTCGATCGTCGCCCAGTCCGCATGTTGCGGCGAGGACCGGGTCCAGCGCTCGGAATCCGGGCGGGTATGAAACCGGTCGTCGACGAACGCGGGGCGCCCGAACCGGTCGCGGAGATAGTCCTCGATCGAGGATCCGCCGCATTTCGGGACATGGGCGAAATAGAAAATTCCCGATCCGGCCCTGAAAAAAGGCATGTCGCTCCGTCCCCCTCGGCGTCGTGGTCGTGCGCACCCTAGCAGCGCGACGGAAGGCACCGGAAGTGCCAATGCGCATATGCTTGTATGCTTGGATGCGGCGGCGACCTGGCCTATCATCCGCCCGGGCAAGGGGACGATCGGGTTCAGGGTCATGGGTGTACGCCAGATGGAGGCGACTGCGGTGCTTCGCCCGCCCGGCATTGCCGCGCGCGGCACGAAGGGCTTGTCCATCCTGGTCGTGCTGTTCCTGATCGGCCTGATCATCCCGTCGATGATCCACCTGGGGTCGCTGCGGCTGTCGGCCTATCGCGTTGTGCTTCTTCTGGTCACCGTGCCCTGCCTGTTCATGTGGGTCAGCGGCCGGGCGGGGCGGATGCGGATCCCGGATTTCGCCATCCTGCTGTTCTGGGGCTGGAGCGCGCTGAGCTTCACCGTGCTTCACGGGTTCGGCCCGATGCTCGAACGCAACGGGATCTTCTTCTTCGAGACGGTGGGCACCTATTTCCTGGCCCGCTGCTATATCCGCACCGCCGAGGATTTTCACGCCATGGTGCGGGTTCTGTACCGGACGGTGCTGGTCATGCTGCCCTTCGCGATCTACGAGACGCTGACGGCGGATGCCCTGATCATGCGCATTTTCGGCCTGTTCTCGGAAACCGCGGGCGCGATCGCGAAGGAACCCCGGCTGGGCCTGTACCGGGTCCAGGGCCCGTTTGAACACCAGATCCTGTTCGGGGTCTACTGCGGCAGCATGCTGGCGATGGTGCACCTGGTGCTGGGCTACGGCGAATCCGCCGGGCGCCGCTGGCGGCGGTCGGGCATCGTCGCGTTCACTGCGTTCCTGGCGCTGTCCTCGGGGCCGCTGGCCGCGCAACTGGTCCAGATCCTGCTGCTTGGCTGGAACTGGATGCTGCGGAACTTCGCCGCGCGCTGGAAACTGCTGACCGGCATGGCTGCCGGGGGGATTGCCCTGATCGAGACGGTGGCCAACCGTTCGACCCCGGAAATCCTGATCTCCTATTTCGCCTTCAACGCGTGGACCGCGATGAACCGCCTGCGGATATGGGAGCACGGCTCGGCCAACGTGATGGACAACCCGCTGTTCGGGCTGGGGTTGAACGACTGGGTGCGGCCGTTCTGGATGCTGCCCAGCATCGACATGTTCTGGCTGGTCCCGGCGATGCGCAACGGCATTCCGGCGGTGCTGTTCCTGGCGATGGCCGTGCTGGGCATCTTCCTGAGCGCGGCGTTCCGCAAGGGGCTGGACGCGCGCACCTCGGCCTATCGCACGGGCTACCTGATCTCGATGATGGGCCTGATCCTGGCCGGCTGGACGGTGCATTACTGGAATGCCACCTACGTGCTGCTGATCTTCATGATCGGCGCGGGCGCCTGGTTCGCCGATGTCGAACCCTCCGCCGCGGATGACGGCGACGAGCCGTCGAAGGATTCCGGCCCGGACCGCGAACCCGCGGACGAGCGCACCCCGGAGCGCCGCCGCCTGCCGTATTCCCGGCAGCCCCTGTCCCCCGGAAGGCGCGCGCGATGAGGACGCATGTCTCGCGGCTTGTGGCCGGTCTGCTGTTGGTCTGCGCGGCGGCGCCCGGTATCGCGCGGGATATCGTCGTGGCGCGCGGCGGCCTGCAATCCGCGCTTTCGTCCGCCAGGGCGGGGGATGCGATCCTTCTGAAGCCGGGCGACTACGGCGACCTGAAGCTGACGCAGGACTTCTCCGGCGACGTGACGATCCGGTCGATCGAGCCGCTGGCCGCGCGCTTCGGCCAGATCAGGATCATCGGCGCCAGCCATATCGTGCTGGATGGGCTGCGGGTCGACAACGGCTCGGGCACCCATGTCCAGATCGTCGACGGCAGCCGGCACATCACGGTGCGTAACTCGGATATCGGCGCCGAGTCGGGCTTCGACGCGCAGTTCGGGATCTATTCCAAGAATTCCTCGAACATCTCGTACATCGACAACTACATCCACAACGCCACCAACGGCACGTCGAACTTCCAGTCGCAGGACGTGACGCTGATCGGCAACCGCGTGGACTGGGTATCGGGCGATTCCTACAAGTTCAGCGAGGTCGCCGGCGGCCTGGTCGAGAACAACTGGGGCGCCGCGCACGTGCGGGCCACGGAAGGGGCGCACAACGACTTCATGCAGTTCCAGGGCGAGGCATCGACCGGTTTCGTGATCCGCGGCAACGTGCTGCTGCCCGCCGAGGGCGAGAACGCCACCACCCAGGGCATCTTCGGCAACCTGAACGATTCACTGGTCGAGCAGAACATCATCGTCACCGCGTTGCTGCGCGGCATCTCGGTCAAGTCCGGCAACATCGTGCGCGAGAACACGATCCTCGACGTGCCCGGCCAGGCCGTGGACATGACCCGGATCATGCACGGCGACGACACCGTGCTCGAGAACAATATCTGGACGGGAAAGAGGGGCGGCGCCGAGGGCAGCAACATCATCGTGCAGCACGCCACCCCGGGCGGAAAGAATTACGTCTACGACCTGTTCACCGACTTCCACGGCACCGGCACCACGCTCGAGGGGCTGATCCCGGTCGCGGGCAGCGCGGCCGACGGCAAGGGGGCGTACCGCCGGCTGATGGAACTGCTTCGCCGCTAGCAGCGGCCGTCAATGCCGGTGCAGGCGGTCCAGCAGGCCGGCGCTGACGCGGTCCCGCCACCCCGGCGCGGCGTATGCCCGGTAGTCGGGTCCCGCGCGGCCGGATGCCTCGGGCAGGGGCAGAGGATCGAAGCGCGTCTCCAGCCGCCGTGCGGCGCCGTCCGGCCCCGCCGCCTGGATCGCCAGCGTCAGTTCCGTCAGGTGCAGGGTGAAGTCGTGCCCCGCGAAGGGTACGCGCCCCTGCGCGACGGCATCCGCCAGTTCGGCAATGCCGATGCACTTGTCCTGCTGGCCGACCTGGGCACGCTTGAACCGCTTCAGCAGGTCCCGCGGATCCCACCAGCGGCGCCGGCCCAGCGGGTCGATGATCCGGTCCGCGCCGGGGGGCGGCGTGCGCACCAGGGGCACGCGCCGCCCGCCCACGCCGAAGGGCCATTGCAGCAGGGTGTTCGTGCGCACCGACCGGGCCTTGCGCGCGTTCATCGTCAGCTTGGTGAACGGCTCCAGGTAGACGGGGCATTCGTAGTGCCGATAGGTGTCGGCATGCACCATGCCCCGGTTGCCGATGATCCGCATCCGGTGGTCGTAGGGTGCCGCGATCGAGCAGGTGACCCGCCCCACCACCCCGCTTTCGAAATCGAGGCACGCGACCGAGAAATCGGGCGTGTCCGGCGGGTCCAGCGGCTTGTCTGTCTTGTCCGGCAAGGTCCTCTTGGAGAACGCGGTGACTGCGCGGACCGGCCCGAAGATCGCGCACATCCAGGCCAGGTGATAGCCCACATGCTCCCAGGTGCAGCCCATCTCGTATTCGTGCAGGTAGGGCCAGGGCGCCCCCGAGCGCGACCGCCAGCCCTCGGGCTCCATCAGGTAGATCGGGTTGTCGTCGAATTCGGCATAGACCATGCGCACGTCGCCCACGGCGCCGTCGGCGACCGCCTTCCACATGGTCTGCGAGGTCGCCGAAAGCGCATTCGATGGCGCGCAGCACAGCCATAGCCCCCGGGCCTCGGCCAGCGCCACCAGCTCGCGCGCCTGGTCCATGTCCGTGACCAGGGGCTTTTCGGAATAGACGTGCTTGCCGGCCTCGAGCGCGGCCTTCGTGACCTGGTAGTGGGATTCGATCGATGTCAGGTTGACGATGATCGCGATCTGCGGATCGGCCAGCATCGCCGCGGTGTCGGGATAGGTGGGCAGGTCGTAGAACCGGGCCGCGCGGTCCATCTGCGCGGGATCGCGGTCGGTGATCCCGGCGATCTCCAGTCCCGGGTGCCTTGCCCAGGTCGCCATGTAGTGGTCGAAGACATAGCCGCAGCCGATGATGCCAAGCTTCACGCTGTCCCCCATTGCGCACGGGCCCGGTCGACCAGGTCCATGATCTCGACGCTTTCCGAAAGCGGCATCACCGCGCTTTCCCCCGCGCCCGTCCCCCCCGTTCCCGCGGCCAGCGCATCCATCAGCGCCTGGGCCTCGTGGCCATAGCCGTTGCCGGCATAGGGGGCGGACAAGCGCCGCCCGCCGGGGCGCAGGGCCCGCACGGTCGGCCCCAGCCGCTGCCAGAGCGCGTGCGCGGCGGGATGCCCGCGCAGCCCCCCCGCGGCGCCGCCGGTGCCCCCGGTGCGGGGCGCGGCGTGGTACAGACGGGCGGACGGTGGGCGGTGAATCGGCGCCGCGATCCGGATCGTGCCCCGGGTGCCCTGGATCACCAGGTCATTGGGGCCGTTCGACACCAGGCTTGCCTGCAGCGTGGACAGCGCGCCCGAGGCGTGGCGCAGGACAAGCGCGCAATCCTCGTCCACGCCGGTGGCCCCGATCCGGGCGCTTGCCTGAAGCCCCTCCACCGGGCCCAGAAAATGCCGCGCCAGCGACAGCGGATAGATCCCCCGATGCATCAGCGCCCCACCGCCCCGCGCCGGGTCGAACAGGCTGGTGTCCGGGTCCGGAACGTTGGCGCCGCAGAACGCGCCGTGAAGCTGCCGGGGCTCGCCGATCTCGCCCGCCTCGACCCGCTGGCGCACCTGGCGGATCAGCGGCTGGAACCGGGTCCACATCGCCTCCATGCAGAAGACGCCGGCGTCGCGGGCCGCGGCGGCGATCCGCGACGCGGCGGCGGCATCCAGGGCGAAGGGTTTCTCGATCAGCACCGCCTTGCCGGCAGCGATGGCCAGCAGCGCGTGGCGTTCGTGTTCGGAGGGCGGGGTCGCCACGTACACGGCCTGCACCTCGGGATCGGCGGCGGCCTCTTCATAGCTGGCGGCCCGTGCCCCGTGGCGTTCGGCGAAACCCGCCGCCCGGTCGCCCCGGCGCGAGGCGACGACGGCCACCCGGGCCGTTCGGGGAGGAAGCCCCTGCACAAAACTTTCCGAGACCGCCCCCGTGCCGAGGATGGCCCATGTCACCGGCCTGTCAGATGCCATGCGGGGCCCCCGGTTCCCGTCTGTTGCACGTCGCTGCCACGCTATTCCGGAACCGGTCGGCGTGGCAACGCGTTCCGGGCCCCGGATCGCCCCGAATGCCGTCCCCATGTGCCAAACATCAAAATGTGCCAAACATCAAAAAGGCCGGCCCCGCGAAGGGCCGGCCCGGCAGTTTTCATTCGAGGCAGCGTTCAGAGGATGAAGTCGGCCTCGTCGAGGGCGTTCTTGTCCACGTCGCGCAGGGTCAGCGTGCCCTCGGTCCCCAGGCCCGCCATGTCCAGAACGGCATCGCCATTCTTCGAGGACAGCGAGGAGTCGAGGAAATCCGACAGCTCGTTTTCGCTCAGGTTGAAGCGGGTCAGGTCGATCAGGTCGGCCCCGGAATCGAAATCCAGGATCAGGTCGTCGCCCGGTGACAGACGGAAGGCGAAGACGTCGTTCCCGACACCGCCGGCCAGGATATCGTCGCCGCGGCCGCCGTCGATCCGGTCGTTGCCGTTTCCACCCTCAAGCGTGTCGTTGCCGTTCCGGCCCTGCAGGATGTCGTTGCCGTCGTGGCCGATCAGCTTGTCGGCGCCGGTCTTGCCGTTCAGCCGGTCGTTGCCGGTGCCGCCGTTCAGCAGGTCGTTGTTGCGCCCGCCGTTCAGCCGGTCGTCGCCGGCGCCGCCGTAAAGCTTGTCCTCGCCGCCAAGGCCGCGCACCTTGTCATCGCCGCCGTTGCCGCGCAGCAGGTCATCCCCGCCCCGACCGGCCAGGATGTCGTTGCCTTCGGTCCCGTCGAGCGTGTCTTCGCTGCCATCACCGATGATGCGCTCGCCGTCTTCGGGCTCGTTTTCTTCGGGATCAGTGGGTTCTTCCGGCTGGGGTTCCGGCTCGGGCTCGGGCTCGGGGTCAGTGGGGTTGGAGGGCCAGTCGGGGAGTTCGCCGTCGAGCATGGCGATGAGCAGGTCGTAGGCGCCCTTGCCGTCGGCCGCGCTGCCGTCGACCGGGATCAGGCCCTCGAGCGTGGTGCCGGTGCCCTGGAAGTCGGTGAACAGGTCGTAGATGTAGTAGGGCGCCTTCGGATCGTCGTGCTG
>JBFHFG010000020.1:0-13189 GCA_041583815.1 Halovulum sp. | reverse complement strand
GTTTCAAGGTAACCGCGACCGGTCGCGTCCTGGCTGGTCAGGCCGGCAAACGCCACGGCATGATCAAGCGGTCGACCAAGTTCATCCGCGACGCACGCGGTACCAGCACGCTGAGCGCACCTGACGAGAAAATCGTCAAGTCGTACATGCCCTACAACCGCTGATCGGAGGCCGCATCCATGTCCCGTGTAAAAGGCGGCGCCGCCGCTCACGCCCGTCACCGCAAAGTCGTCAAGGCCGCCAAAGGTTATTACGGCGCCCGTTCGCGGAACTTCCGTACCGCCACGCAGGCTGTCGATAAGGCGCAACAGTACGCCACCCGCGACCGCAAGGCCAAGAAACGCACGTTCCGCGCCCTGTGGATCCAGCGTATCAACGCCGGTGTCCGTGCGCATGACGAAAGCCTGAACGACTCGCAGTTCATGGGCGGTCTGATCAAGGCCGGCATCGAAGTGGACCGCAAGGTACTGGCCGATCTGGCCGTGCACGAACCCGATGCGTTCAATGCCATCGTGGATCAGGCAAAAGCCGCTCTCTGAGCGCTAAGCCGAAAACAGATCAAAAGAAGGCTGGCCGGGATACGGCCAGCCTTTTTTTATGCGCCACAGGCCACGCCCCTGCCCGCACATAAGAAAACGCCAGCCGGTATAGGACCGGCTGGCGTTTTATCTTTCAGCTGTCAGGACCGCCCTGCACTGCGCGGGCGGTGCTGCCCTTGTCAGGCAGCACGCTCGCCCAGCAGCTCGTCGACGTGCATCTGGGCCTTGACCTCTTCGATGCCCTTGACGGCCGCCACTTCGCGGGTCAGGCGCTCCAGCGCGGCTTCGTAAAGCTGACGCTCGGAATAGGATTGCTCGCGCTGATCGTCGTTGCGGTGCAGGTCGCGCACCACCTCAGCGATCGAGATCAGGTCGCCCGAGTTGATCTTCTGTTCGTACTCCTGGGCCCGGCGGGACCACATCGCACGCTTGACGCGCGCACGGCCCTTGAGCGTTTCCATCGCCTTGCCGACAATGTCAGGGGTCGACAACGACCGCATCCCGACCGAGGCTGCCTTGGCGGTGGGAACGCGCAGCGTCATCTTGTCCTTGTCGAACGTGATGACGAACATCTCCATCTTGATGCCGGCGATCTCCTGCTCGTCGATCGACACGATGCGCCCGACGCCGTGCGCGGGGTACACGACGAAGTCGTTCGGGCGGAATTCGGCGTTCTTCTTCTTGGTCATGCGTTCTCTCTTACCAGTGCCTCGAACCGTCTGGTCGGGCTCACAAGCCAAAAAGGACACGGAGGCTGCCTTTGCAGTCCCTTGCGCCATGTTTAGCGTGAGTGGCCGTTACATCCCCCAGCTTATGAGCGATTTGGGATGCCTCCCGGTTCGACCTTGATGTGTCACTTATATAACACGTCAGCGCAGGGTTTTAAACCTTTCCTGCACACAACGCAGGAACCGGGCCTTCGGTTCCGGCCCGATTCATCAAAAATTCATCTAATTTCGGCGACCCAGCGCCTAGTTACGCGGGGTCACTCCGCCAGCCAGGCGAATCGTTTCAGCCGCCCTGCCCCGGCTTTTCCGAGAAGTACTTTTCCAGCTTACCCTTCTCGCCGTCGTATTTCTCGGCCTCCGGCAGCGGATCGGCCTTGGTCACGATCACCGGCCACTGCTCCGAGTACTTCCGGTTGAAGTCCACCCAAGGCTCCATGTCCGGCTCAGTATCGGGGCGGATCGCGTCAGCGGGGCACTCGGGCTCGCACACGCCACAGTCGATACACTCGTCGGGATGAATGACCAGCATGTTCTCGCCCTCGTAGAAACAATCCACGGGGCAGACCTCCACGCAATCGGTGTATTTGCAGGCGATGCAATTGTCGGTCACGACATAGGTCACAGCAGGTGTCCTTTGCTCTGGATGCGGCTCTTACTGCCTTAGTGGGCGGGGTACATCAAGGGGTTCGGCGCAGGATTTGAAGGGCGCGGCGATCCTTCTTCGACGGACGCCCACCACCATCGTAGGCAGGCGCTTCGGGATCGCGTGCCGGAGGGGGCGGGCTGCGATCCTCATACAGAGCTTGCGCTTCGGGCGCGGGACCGCGCCGGGTGCCGAGCGCAAGGATCACCACGACGCGAATCCGGTCCCCCTGGGCGAAGGTCAGTGCGTCGCCAGGCCGCACCGAGACGGCGGGCTTGGCGACGCGGGTGCCGTTCACCCGCACCGCGCCGGTCGCGATTATCTTTGCGGCCAGCGTGCGGGTCTTAAAGAAACGCGCATGCCACAGCCATTTATCGAGGCGCAACGTGCCCCCGGCCGCAGCAGGCGTGTCGCTCACCCTTTCTCCTTCAGGGCGGCCAGCGCGGCGAACGGGCTATCGGGATCGATCGGCTTCTCACGGCGCGGCGGCGAGGCCTTGGCGTGCATCGGCTTGCCTTCGCGTTTGCCCTTGCCCGGTTTCCCGCCAGGTTTGCCACCGCGGCGCGGTTTGCCGTTTGCGGCCCCTGCTGCCCCGCCACCCGAGCGTTTGCGCCCGTCCTGAGGCGGTCCGTTGCGGCGGCGCGGGGCCCAAGTGAAGGTGTAGAAAACTTCGACCTCGGGCGCGCCGGCTGCATCGGCAGCTTCGACCGGGGTCGCCTCTGCGTCAGTGGCAGGCGCGGCATCCGCGGCTTCGGGCTGGTCAGAGGAAAGTCCACCCTCGCTGCCGGCTTCCATAACCTTGTCCACGGGCGCGGGTTGAGCGTCCGGCACCTCGGCCTCGGCCGTTGCGACCGGATCCTCGGGCTGCTCGGAGGCTTCCTCGGCCAGGGCCGGGCGCGCCGGATCTGGCGCCCCCACCTCGGCCGGGGCTGCTTCGGCATCGCCCGGTATCGGCTCCCCCGTCGGGGTGCCAGTTGCATCCGCGACCGCGTCGGGCGCTGCCTGCGTTTCGGCCTGGTCCTCGGTCTGTTCCTTGCCTTGCGGCTCCTCGGCAGGCGCCGGTTTGACCGCTGCGGCCTTGGGCCGCTCGCCCTTTTCGGCTGCGTAGCCAAGGCCGCTCATCAGGTCGGCGAACTGCTCCAGCGTCAGACCGGTGATCGATAGCATGTCCGCCGTGGCCTCGAACCCACCGCGCGAATCCTGGCTGCGCAGCATATCCGCCAGCCGTTCCAGCATGTCGATGCGGATCGCCCGTGCGCCAGCCAGGCGGTACCCGGCCATCGGATAATAGCCCTTGGGCGCGTCGATCACGGCGGGGATCGTCACCAGGCCCGGCGGCGGCGCTTCGGGGATCTCGTCCAGTTTCTCGACAAGGCCCCACAGCACCAGCCGCAACCGGGTGGGCGCAGGCTTGAGCAATGCCGGAAGGAACACGGTGAACTGCCCGAACCGGACGCCGTGCTTGCGCAGCAGGCCGCGCGCGTCCTGGTCCAGCGATTTCACATCATTGGCCACGTCGGCACGAGGCAACACGCCCTGCGCCTCGACCAGACGGAAGGCGACGCCGCGCGCCAGCCCCTGCAGCGCCTCGTCGTCGCGCAACGCGATCAGCGGCTCGAACAATGCCGAAATTCGGCGGTCCAGCCAGTGCGACAAGCGGCGCTTGACCTTCTCGGCCACCGCGGGCGCCGCCTCTTCGTCGACGAAAGGCACGATCTCGGGCGACAGCGCGTCTGCCCCGGCCTGCAAGCGGCCCACGGCATACTCGCCCCACATCAGCCCACCCTGTTCGGTCAGGTCGATCTCGGTATCGGGGGCGTTGTAGAACCGGTCCGCGCGAAGGTTGAACGCGGGTTGCAATGCCTGCACCGCGGCAGCGCGCAGCGTCTTGGCCTCCTGCGCCTCGGCGCTGGGGTCAAGCTGGAAGCGGAATCCCTCCAGCCGGCCTACGAACTGGTCCTCGACCCGGACCTCGCCCTTGTCGTTCACTTCGGCCACAAGGCTCTCCTTCTGCTTCAACCGCCGCATCAGTACGGACGTACGGCGGTCGACAAATCTCTGGGTCAGCGCGGCATGCAGCGCATCCGACAAGCGGTCTTCTACCGCACGGGTCTCGTCACGCCAATGGGCGGTATCGTCCAGCCAGTTCTTTCGCTGTGCGACATAAGTCCAGGTCCGGATATAGGCCAGACGCTTGGAAAGCGTATCGATGTCCCCGGTAGTCTTGTCGATGCGCTCGATCTGCCGGGCCAGCCAGTCGGTGGGAATCCGCCCGTCCTCACAAATGAATTCATAGATCCGCTGGCACAGGGTCGCGTGTTCGGCATGGGCCAGCTTGCGGAAATCGGGGATCTGGCACACATCCCACAGCAGCCGGACGTCCGGTGCACCATGCACGCGGTCGCGCATTTCGGGCATCTGCCAAAGCGTTTTCAGCGTTGCAAGGTCGTCGGCCTCGCGCGCGCGAACCAGTTCCTCGTGCCCCGGAGGCATCTCCAGGCTTTCGATCAGGCGCTCCGGCGTGCCGAACTCCAACCTGTCGTTACGCCATTGCAGGCGGCGGATCGGGGCAAAGCGGTTTTCCTCGATTGCCTCGATCTCGTGCTCTTCAAGCGGCGCAGCCTCGCCGGTGACTCCGAACGTGCCATCGGTGGTATAGCGACCGGCGCGTCCGGCAATCTGGGCCAGTTCGTTCGGCATCAGGTGACGCGTGCGGCGTCCATCGAACTTCGCCGTTCCCGAGAACGCCACGTGGTTGATGTCCAGGTTCAGGCCCATGCCGATGGCGTCCGTGGCGACCAGATGATCGACATCGCCGTTCTGGTACAACTCCACCTGGGCATTACGCGTGCGCGGCGACAGCGCGCCCATCACCACCGCCGCACCGCCCTTCTGACGGCGCAGCAGTTCGGCGATGGCATAGACGTTGTCGACCGAGAACCCCACGATCGCCGAGCGTGACGGCATACGGCTGATCTTGCGCGATCCTGTATAGGACAGATTCGAGAACCGTTCGCGCGACACGAACTGCGCCCCCGGCACCAGGCTGGCGATTCGGGCGCGCATCGTCTCGGCACCCAGCAGAAGCGTCTCGTTCAGGCCGCGCGCGTTCAGCAAACGATCAGTGAACACATGGCCCCGGTCCGGGTCGGCGCACAGCTGGATTTCGTCGATGGCCAGAAAGTCGGCACCGATGCCCACGGGCATCGCCTCGACGGTGCAGACCCAATATTGGGTCCGGGGCGGCACGATCCGCTCTTCTCCGGTGACAAGCGCCACCACCGAGGGGCCCCGTACGGCCTTGATCCGGTCGTAGACCTCACGCGCCAGAAGACGCAGCGGAAGTCCGATCACGCCGGTACGATGGCCCAACATCCGTTCGATCGCATAATGGGTCTTGCCCGTGTTCGTCGGGCCAAGCACGGCGGTAACCGTGCCTTGCGAAACAGCCATGTCAGGAAGTCCTCAGAGGGTGGTTTCGCCAAGCAGGTATTCAAGCCTGCGGATCGAATCGCCGATATTGCCCCGGTGCGGGTTGATCTCGCGCGCCAGGCGCAGCGCCTCAAGCGCAGCCTCGGGCCGGCCCATTTCCTCGAGCACGATGCCGACGCCGGTCAACGCGCCGAAATGATTGGGGTTGAGCGCCAGCGCCCGTCTAAGGTCGGCCAGCGCCAGCCCGTATTCGTCGATCAGGTAGAAGGCAGTGGCGCGGGTGTGCCACCCCTCGGCAAAGTTTGGGGCGTGGTCGGTCAGCGCGGTCAGATGCTCGATCGCCGTGGCGTAATCCTCGGCATCCACCGCTTCCTGCCCGCGTTGCAGCAGCAGGTCGGCGGTGGCCGAACCGGACCGCGACCACAGGGCCAGAAGTTTCGCTTCGGTCGACTCCCACGTGCGCAACTCTGGTTGCGCCAGTTGCGCCAGCAATTCGCCCGCCTCGACAGCACGCGCATCCCTGTCGGACAGGCTTTGCCCCTGTGCGGCAGACACGAAGAAAAGCAAAACTGCCGCAAGGTGAGGGATAGGGGTGGCCACAGGTCTCATGCTAGCTAGATTAGCATTCCGGACCGCAATTGCGAGCCCTCTCGCACGGGCATTTTATTTCAGGAAGGACGTCCATGAGCGATACGATCAACGCGGCGATCGAAGCATTGCGGAAGAAGGTCGATACGGATCAGATCGATTTCTCCGCCAAGTTCGTGATCGAGGACGAAGGCGCGATTCGCGTAGACGGTACCGGCGTCTCGGAAGACGATTCGGACGCCGATGTCATCATGACGGCCGACGCCGACACATTCCGCGGCATCCTTGAAGGCAACGTGAACCCGACGTCGGCATTTATGTCCGGGCAGTTGTCCGTCGATGGCGACATGGGGCTGGCGATGAAACTGGGCTCGATCCTGTCCTGAGGCACGCGACCCCCACGCGGGGACCCGCCGTGATCCGCGCCCCTTGGCATGCGGACATCGTTGCCGGCCCCAAGCCTGATCTGTGCACCTGGGTTCGCACGCCCGACGGCGTGCGACTCCGCGTGGCGCTTTGGCGCGGAACGGGCCGTGGCCTGGTGGCCCTGCTACAGGGGCGCGCCGAGTTTGCCGAGAAATACGGTCCCACAGCCCAGCGCCTGAAGGCGATGGGATTCTCGGTGGCCGCGCTGGACTGGCGCGGTCAGGGGCTGTCCGACCGCCCACAACGACGGCCCATGATCGGTTACGTCCGGCAATTCTCGGACTACCAGATCGACCTGGCTGCGATGCTGGCGCACCCGTCGGTCGCGGCAGAACCCGGGCCGCGCGTGCTGCTGGCGCATTCGATGGGCGGTGGGATCGGATTGCGTGCACTGATCCGGGGCCTGCCGGTCGCAGGGGCGGTCTTTTCCGCGCCGATGTGGGGGATCAGGATGGGCGGTGCGCCGGACGGCATGGTCCGTGCCATCACCGAAATTTACTGCCGGTTGGGCCTGGGCGGCATCGCAATCCCCGGCGGCACGCCGCGACCCTACCTGATGAGCCAGGCGTTTGAGGGCAACGTGCTGACCTCGGACCCTGAGGAATACACAAGGCTGCTGCACCAGATCGCAAAAGTGCCCGAGTTGGGGCTGGGCGACGCGAGCATCGGCTGGGTCCGCGCGGCGCTTCGGGAAACCGCCGCACTACGCGCAGCCGAGCAGCCAGACACCCCGATCCTGACGATTTTGGGCAGCGCCGAGGTGGTCGTATCGCCGTGGGCGATCCGCACCCTGTCAGCGCGACAGCCAAATGCCAGGTTGGTGGAACTACCCGGCGCAAAGCACGAGGTGTTGATCGAGACACCGGCGCTCCAGGCGCAGGTATGGGCCGCCATCGGCCAGTTCCTGGACGAGATCACGCCACCCGGCTGAGGATCTCCAGCGCGGCGGCGTGAATGCGTTCATCCCCCGAGGCAATGATACGCCCGCCGTTATGCGCGGGTCCGCCGTCCCAACCGGTGACCTGACCGCCCGCGGCCTCGATCACGGCCTGCGGTCCCTGTATGTCATAGCTGTGCAACCCGGCCTCGATCACTAGGTCGATCTGCCCCATGGCCAGCAGCGCATAGGCATAGCAATCGGTGCCATAGCGCGTCAGGCGGACCTTGCGGCTGACATCGGCAAAGCCCTGGCGCTCGGCTTCGGTCCCGATCTCGGGGAAGGTCGAGAACAGCGTCGCACCGGAAAGGTCGGCGCAGGCGCGCGTACGCAGCGGGCGCGGCGCTGCCCCATCCCGCAAAAGCGTGGCCTGCCCCAGCCCGCCGACAAAACGCTCGCCGATATAGGGCTGCGAGATCATTCCCAGCACAGGTCCCTGCCCGGCATCCAGACCGATCAGCGTCCCCCAAACGGGAAGGCCCGACATGAAGGCGCGTGTTCCGTCGATCGGATCCAGCACCCAGGTCAGCCCCGAGGAGCCGCGCTGCGGCGCCTCTTCCTCGCCGAGGATAGCGTCGTCAGGGCGGCGTTCGGCAAGAACCTGGCGCATCGAGGCTTCGGCCGCCCGGTCCGCGGCCGTGACCGGATCGAAACCGCCCGCCCCCGCCTTGTTGTCCGTCGCCAGGTCGTTTGCCCGGAAATAGGGGATCACCGCCGCTGCGGCCGCATCGGCCAGCGCGTGCGCGACAGAAATCAGTTCGGGGTGCTGCGTTTTCGGCACGGCTCCCATCGAAATCCGATCCGTTTAATTCTAGGTGAATGGGCCCCCGCGCCGTTAACCTTTAAGGCGCGGGGAAGGCATTTGCTCGGTTTCGGTCAGGCCACGTCGCTCAAAACGCGGGCCAGGTCGAACAACCGGCGGCGCTGAGCTTCGGGGATCGTGTAGTAGGACCGAATCAGTTCCATCGCTTCCTTGTCGGCCATCAGGTCGCGGGGCATGTCGCCCTTTTCCTGTGCCGGATGCTCGGCGGCATCCTCGGCGCTGAGGCCTTCGAAGAAGAAACTGATCGAGACGTCGAGCGCGCGCGCGATGTCCCAAAGACGGGATGCGCTGACGCGGTTCATCCCGGTTTCATATTTCTGGATTTGCTGGAATTTGATCCCAACGGCATCGCCAAGTTGTTGTTGGGTGATGCCCAGCATCCACCGGCGGTGGCGGATGCGTTGACCGACGTGCGCGTCGACAGGATGTTTCATGTGTTTACTCCCGATGTGGTATCCAATCCCGCGTCCCGCTGCACCATGGCTTCTTGCCGAAGCTTCAACCGTGGCACGAACGAAAATCGCCGACTGGTGACGACCCTTTTATAGCATAAAGCGTGTTCGATCCAGCGCGCTCAACCAGTGATACGCATTTTTCGCACACTTCCGCCATAGTTCGTCATATTCGCATACAATCAAGAGTTGTGTTTTGCGTAGGCGGTGATCCGCCTGCGCATCACCCCGCGGCGCGAGACGCCCGTTTCCGCTCGTGCGGATCCAGATGGCGCTTGCGCAACCGGATGTGGTTGGGCGTCACTTCGACCAGTTCATCCTGATCGATATATGCGATCGCCTCTTCCAGGCTCAGTCGCCGTGGCGGGGTCAGAGTGACGGCATCGTCCTTGCCCGAAGCCCGCACGTTGGTCAGCTTCTTGCCCTTGAGCGGATTCACCTCGAGGTCGTTTTCGCGGCTATGCTCGCCCAGGATCATGCCCTGGTAGACCTGTTCACCCGTGGTGACGAAGAAAAAGCCCCGATCCTCAAGGTTGAACAACGCATAGGCGACCGCCGTACCGCTTTCCATCGAGATGAGAACCCCGGCCCGACGGCCCGGGATCGAGCCCTTGTAGGGGGCCCAGCTGTGGAACACGCGGTTCAGAACACCGGTTCCACGCGTGTCCGTCAGGAACTCGCCATGGTACCCGATCAACCCGCGCGAAGGCACGTGGGCAACGATGCGGGTCTTGCCGCCAGCGGCGGTGCGCATCTCGACCAGTTCACCCTTGCGGCTCGCCAGTTTCTCGACCACGGCGCCGGAGTATTCCTCGTCCACATCGACGGTGACTTCCTCGATCGGCTCGTGACGCTGGCCATCGATGTCGCGGAACAGCACCTGCGGACGCGAGACAGAAAGCTCGAAGCCTTCGCGGCGCATGTTCTCGATCAGGACGCCGAGCTGCAGTTCGCCACGGCCGGCAACGTCGAACGCTTCGCCACCGGGCGTATCGGTGACCTGGATCGCGACGTTGGATTCCGCTTCGCGCATCAGGCGCGCGCGGATCACGCGGCTCTGCACCTTGTCGCCATCGCGGCCCGCCAGCGGGCTGTCGTTGATCGAGAAGGTGACGCTGATCGTCGGCGGGTCGATCGGCTGCGCCGGGATCGGCATATCCAGCGCCGGATCGCACAAAGTATCTGCAACGGTCGCCTTGGTCATGCCGGCCAGCGAAACGATATCGCCTGCCTCCGCCGCTTCGATCGGCTGCTGTGCCAGACCGCGGAACGCCAGGATCTTGGTCACGCGGAAACGCTCGACCTCCTTGCCGTCGCGGCTGAGCGCACGCAGGGTCTGACCGGCGGTCAGCCGTCCGCTCTCGACCCGACCAGTCAGAAGGCGGCCAAGGTAGGGATCGGCCGCAAGGGTCGTGGCGAGCATCGCGAAAGGCTGGTCGCGCTTGGCGATCACCTTCGGTGCGGGGACATGCTTCATGACCAGTTCGAACAGCGCCGACAGATCCTTCTGCGGCCCGTCCAGTTCGGTATCGGCCCAGCCGGCACGGCCTGAGGCGTAGAGCACCGGGAAGTCCAACTGATCCTCGTCGGCGTCCAGACCGGCGAACAGATCGAAGACCTCGTCCAGCGCACGGTCCGGCTCGGCGTCCGGCTTGTCGACCTTGTTCAGCACGACGATCGGGCGCAGGCCTAACGCCAGCGCCTTGGCAGTGACGAACTTGGTCTGCGGCATCGGCCCTTCGGCCGCGTCGACCAGCAGAACAACACCGTCGACCATGCTGAGAATGCGCTCGACCTCGCCGCCAAAGTCGGCGTGACCCGGCGTGTCGACGATGTTGATGCGCGCGCCCTGCCATTCAACGCTGGTCGCCTTGGCAAGGATGGTGATGCCGCGCTCGCGCTCCAGGTCATTCGAATCCATGGCGCGTTCCTGCACCGCAGCGCCTTCACGGTAGATGCCTGACTGCTGCAGCATGGCGTCCACGAGGGTAGTCTTGCCATGATCGACGTGCGCGATGATGGCGATGTTCCGAAGCTCCATCGGCCCGTACCTTTGATATTTTCTGAAACTTGCCGCAGCCCATACGCGTGCGGGCGGCAAAACGCAACTGTGCTTCCCGATGCATCGCAGCACGGATATGCTGCGCTGCAACAGCAGGGAGGATGCGATGCGGGCAATGCAATGCCGCGAACCGGGGCAACCGTTGGCGCTTGCCGAAATGCCGTCACCGATGCCCGGTGCCGGAGAGGTTCGGCTGCGCGTGCACGCCTGCGGCGTCAACTTCGCCGACACGCTGATGCTGACGGGCACGTACCAGGAACGACCGACGCCTCCCTTCATTCCGGGGATGGAAGTGTGCGGCACGATCGACGCTAGGGGCCCCGGGGCCGTGGCGCCCGCGCCGGGCACCCGCGTCGCCGCCATGGTTCCGCACGGCGGGTTCGCCGAAATGATCTGTCTACCCGCAGATGCCTGCGCCCTGGTTCCCGACAGGATGACCGACGCGCAGGCCGCAGGCTTCATCATCGCCTACGCCACCAGCCTTATCGCGCTAGAGCTGGCGGCTCTGGCCAAGGGCGAGACCCTGCTAGTCCTTGGTGCGTCCGGCGGCATCGGTCTGACCGCGGTCGAGATAGGCCACCGGATGGGCGCTCGGGTGATCGCCTGCGCCCGCGGCACCGACAAGCTGGACGTCGCACGGCGCGCGGGGGCGGATCACCTTCTGGACAGTGACACCACCGATCTGAGAGCCGAGGTGAAGGCACTGGGCGGCGCTGACGTGGTATACGATCCTGTTGGCGGTACGCTATTCGACCAGGCGCTGCGGGCGACGCGACCGGGCGCACGCCTTCTGCCGCTGGGATTTGCCTCGGGAACCGTTCCGCAGATTCCCGCGAACTTGCTTCTGGTCAAGAACCTAAGCGTGATCGGCTTCTACCTGGGTGGGTTTGCGCGTCTGCACCCGACCGCACTGCCCCGCGCGTTGGAGAAGTTGTTCGCGTGGTTCGATCGCGGCCTGCTTGCCCCCCATGTCAGCCATGAACTGCCGTTGGAGAATGCAAACCATGCCCTGGACCTGCTGCAAACGCGCGCGGCAACCGGCAAGGTGGTTCTTCGGACCGACCTGTGAACCGGGCCGACAGTCCGGTTCGATCTACTGCGCCGCCTTCAGTGCGCGGCAACCATAGGCGTCTCGGACGAACTCGCTCAACGCCTCGGCCAGCGGCATGTCACTTCGGGGCGAGCGGTAAAGGATGATGCTGACTTCGGGCAGGTCGGGCAGCGCGCCGCCATGCTCGATCACTTCCAGGTAAGGTGACGAGTCGCCGTTGATGTTGGCGTGCACGGCCAGGTCGGCGGATACCGTCGCGTCCACCGTGCGCGTGCTGTCCGAGTTCACGACCATGTCCCATTCGATTCCCGCCTCGTCCAGTGCGCGCTGCACGGCGGGGCGGAAGATGCAGGTGGTTTCGAACGCCAGTTTCAGCGGACGCTGGCGCCAGGCAGTCCCGCCCGGGGGGCCGACCCAGGTCAGCGGCAGCCGCTCAAGCACCTCGCCGCCACGGTCCGGAGATTGTTCGGTCGTCAGGATCAGGTCCAGTTCGCCACGGGCAAACTGTTCTTTCAAGCCGCGGGTGAACGCCGAAACCAACTCGACCCGCACGCGCGGATATTCGGCCGCGAAGCGCTGCAGGACGGCGGGAATATGGGGATAGACGATGTCATGCGGCACGCCCAAACGGACCTCGCCCTCAAGCGCGTCATCGCGCATCTTGCCCCAGATCTCGTCGTTCAGCGCAAGCATCCGCCGACCATAGCTGAGCAACTGCTCACCCTGCGCGGTCAACCCGATGCCCCGCCCCGAACGATCCAGCAGCGGCTGCCCCAGCGATTCCTCCAGCCGTTTCAACTGCATCGACACAGCGCTTTGCGTCAGATTCAGTTGCCCGGCGGCACGTGTCACGCCCCCGGTTTCGGCGACGGTGACAAAGGCGCGCAGCGCCGTCAGATCCAGATTTCGCGGCATATCAAGAACCTTGATGGGAACGTCATGCATCATTCATTTGTGCAATGTATCTCCATCCCCCATATGGATCAACGTTCGACATGGTTCGAACGCGATTCATCACGAAATGAAATGGACATCATCATGGAACATGTCTCGACTGCCCACGCCACGCTGAGTCTGCACCAGGGGTCGATCTGGAACCGCATCCTGCGCTTCGTCATGGACCGCGACGCCGCGTTCCGGCAGAGCCGCGCCTATGATCTGCTGGACGATCACCTGCGCCGCGATGTTGGCCTGATGGACGGGCACACGGTCGCCCGCGATACCGAAGCCGCGGCGCTGCTGCGTCCGTGATCGCGCGCACCGTTCGCCGGCCCGGTCCGGTACGCACCGCCCACGCTACCCTCTACGCCCACTGAAGCGGGCGCATCCGTTCTCAGGATCGCGCCCGTTCCACTAGGCGGGCCACGTAGGGCCCGATATCCTCGACGATCCGCCGCACGCCCTGCGCATTCGGGTGGATCCCGTCGCCCTGCATCAGATCACGCGCCCCGGTCAGGTCGCCGCCCTCTTCTCCGGTCAGTCCCTGAAGGAAGAACGGATAGAGGATC
>JBFHFG010000019.1:0-13208 GCA_041583815.1 Halovulum sp. | reverse complement strand
GCGATCTTCATGTCGATCGCCGTGGTCGCGGGCGCCGCGCTGCAAGTGCCGGTGGGCTTTCTGTCGGACCGCATGGACCGCCGCTTTGTCCTGCTGGGGCTGACGGCGGTCGCCGCCGCGGTGGACCTGACCTTCATCTTCATCGCGCCGACTCTGCCGCTTCTGGTGTTGGCACTGGCCAGCGTGTTCGGCGCGGCGGTCTACGCGATGTACCCGGTCATCGTGGCGCACGCCAACGACCACGCACCCGAGAACTATTTCCTGCGCACCAGCGGCGGGTTGCTGCTGCTGTTCGGTGTCGGCTCGATCATCGGGCCGTTGATGGCTGGTCTGCTGATGAACCTGACCGGCCCGGCAGGGCTGTTTATGAATTCGCTCGCCGCACACGCGATCCTGATTCTCTATGGCGCCTGGCGCATCAGTCGGCGTGAAGCCCCGCTTCAGGCCGAGAAGGCCAGTTTCCACACAGCGCCGGTCGGCACGCAGACCACGCCGCAGACGAACGTCATGAATCCGTCCATCGAGGACACCCCCGAAGGCACCGTTTTCGGGCCTGAAACGGGCGTTGAAAACACGCCGGAAAGCAAGCCGGGAAAGCGGGACGAGGAGGCATGAAAAACTCGCTTTCGGCCGCATTTTTCCGCTTGCAGCCCGTTCGTGAATCTCTATAACGGCGGAACGAAATCGGAGCGCGGGCGTAGCTCAGGGGTAGAGCATAACCTTGCCAAGGTTAGGGTCGTGAGTTCGAATCTCATCGCCCGCTCCAGATTTCGGGACGTTCCGGACGGAACGCTGACAGGGCCGCTGACGCGGCCCTTTGTTTTTTTCAGGCATTCGATCTTTTGCGAGCGCGGGCGCAAAGCGCTGTTACGGGTCATGTTCGAGTGCCCTCGGCGGATGTGCCGCGGGCACTTCGGATCCGGCCTAGAATATGAAGTTGTCCGCGTCGTTCATGTCGTTCAGGGCAACATTTTGGACCGTCACCTCGACGTTCTTGTAGGACAGCAGCACGTCGCTGCCCGACTGGGCGACGCCAATGTCGCTCAGGCCTGTCGCGCCCTTGAACTCGACCGCGTCGAGGCCAAGCTGGAAGTCCGTGATACGGTCGTTCTTGCCGTCGCCCTTGCTGAAGAAGAACGTGTCGCCCCCGGCGCCCCCGGTCAGGACGTCCGCGCCCTTGCCGCCGTCCAGCAGGTCACTGCCCTGATCGCCGAACAACCTGTCGCTGCTGGCCATTCCGCTCAGCACGTCGCCGCCCGCGCCGCCGCGCAGCGTGTTGTTGCCTTCGTTCCCGGTCAGGCTGTCTGCGTGCCCGGTGCCGCCAAGATTCTCGACGCCAACTATGGCGAATAATCCGTTGCCGGTTCCCGGCGCGCTGCCCGGGGCGGTAACGTTCTGGTACCCGAGGTCTCGCAGGTCGACGGTGACTCCGCTGGAGAACCTGCTGAAGTCCACCTTGTCGACGCCATCGCCGCCGCCGATCAGACCTGCGCGGTCGGCCAGCGTCTCGCTTAAGATTACCGTATCCTTGCCGTCGCCCGTCCTGATCTGGCCAAAGCCCTGGTCCGACCCCAATACCACCTTGTCCGCGCCGTTCCCGGTCAGCACCTGCCAGACGAAGCCGGAATTGACCTGCACATTGTCGCCTCCGTCGCGGGTCGAGATGGTCTCGGCGCCATCCCCGTCGACGATCACCTTGTCCTTGCCGCCGCCGGTTCGGATGAGATTCACCCAGCCGCCCTCGGCCCGGATCACGTCGTTGCCATCGCCGGTCTGGATCGCCCCCGCGCCGCCGTCGCCAATGGTGATCTTGTTGTGCCCGTTCCAGGAGTAGATCGATTCCATGTAGCCGGAGCCACTGGTCAACGTGTCGTCACCGTCGCCCAGCTTGATCTGGAAGATCCGGCTGTCGCCGTTCAGCGTGACCACGTCGTCGCCGCCGCGCAACTCGACCGTGGCGATCTGGGTGCCGGTCGCCAGGGTGACGGTGTCATTGCCTTCGTTGGCGGACAGGTAATCCAGGCTGGTGTTCTTGCGTAGTGTGACGCTGTTGTCGCCGTTGCCCAGGTGCACCATGTTTGCACCGCCGCCGCCTTTCACCAGCAGCGTGTCGGCCTTGTCGCCGGTGCTGATGCTGTCCACCCATCCGCCGTCGATGACGATGTCGTCGCGTCCGTCGCCCAGCCGGATGCTGCCGACGCTTCCCAGGACGGTAACATCGTTGTTGCCGGCCCAGCTGCTGATCATCTCCACGAAACCGCTGCCGGTCGTGACGGTGTCGTCGCCGTCGTTCAGATTGACTGCCGTGACGGACTGACTGCCAAGGGTGATCACGTGGTCCGCCTCGCCACCGTCGATGAAGCGGATGCGTGTGTCGGTGAGCGAAATGACATGAGTCCCGTCATCCGGCAAGTCCAGATAATCAATCCGCCTGCCACTGCCGCCGGGGACATCCACCAGGTTCACCGAGATCGGCGCGTCACCACCGAAATCCACGGCCTTGATGGTCCAGTTTCCGGTCAGGGTGAAATTGTACTGGTAGGATGCGGCGCCCTGGCCGGCATAGGGCGCTACAATTCCGATCCAGCCGTTCGACCATGAATAGTTCTGGCCGAACAGCGAGAAATCGTTCACGCCGTCCAGCGTCGCGTTCTGAGTGGCCATTTTCGTAGATCTCCTACTTACCAAACACACACAAAACAGGCGGCAGAACCGCCCGTTCGTTCGGTTGGGGATCCGCAACTCGCGGCGCGAACACCTGAATGTTACAATATTTGGAGGCCGGAAGGCGTAAAATTCGGGGCGGAGGAGTGCCGGGACCTTTCTGCCTAATGCATCCAATCAATTTTCTAAGTAATTTATGCGCGGCGACGTACTGTTGCTCGAGAGCCACGGCAAGTCGCCCCCAAGTCGGTCGGGCTTGATGGCACCGCCTCCGGCGTTCGCCTCCCGACGCAGCATTTCGCGGCTGATCGAGGATGGCGAGGGTACGTATCCGGGCCGCTATTACGGCTATGCCGCGCTGAACGGGAAGAAGACCGCGCGGATCCGTGGGGCGGACCGGCGCCAGCGCCGACAGGCGGCTTTTCGCGGCAAGTCCGGCGCATGGCTGGCGGCACCGGGCTGGCCCCGCCTCGACTATCGTTTGCGGGACGGCTGAGCCGCCCGCAGGATCAGCTCTTGATCCGGTAACCGGTGCGGAACAGCCACCAGGTCACCGCGAGGCATAGCGCCAGGAACAGGGTGATCGCGAACAGGCTGATGGCGACGCCCACGTCCGACACTTCGTAGAAGCTCCATCGGAAGCCGCTGATCAGGTAGAGCACCGGGTTGAAATGCGTGACCGTCTGCCAGAACGGCGGCAGCATCGCGACCGAGTAGAAACTGCCCCCCAGGAACACCAGCGGCGTGACCACCAGCAGCGGTACAAGCTGCAACTGCTCGAAGTTTTTCGCGACGATGCCGATGATGAAGCCCAACAGCGCGAAGGTCACGCAGGTCAGCACAAGAAAGGTCGTCATCAGGACCGGGTGTGCGATCCGCAGGTCGACGAAGAAGGCGGCGGTCGCGAGGATGATCAGCCCGATTACGAGCGACTTGGTGGCGGCCGCGCCGACGAAGCCGATGACGATCTCAAGATAGGTGATCGGCGCGGACAGCAGTTCGTAGAACGTGCCGATGAACTTGGGGAAATAGATCCCGAAGGACGCGTTCGACACCGCCTGCATCATGATCGTCAGCATGATGAGCCCCGGCACGATGAACGCGCCGTATTCGATGCCCTCGACTTCCTGTATCCGGTTGCCAATGGCCGAGCCGAACACGACGAAGTAGAGTGAGGTCGAAATGACCGGCGACACGAGGCTTTGCAGCGGCGTGCGCACGGTGCGCGCCATTTCCGAGAAATAGATCGCGCGGATGGCCTGCCAGTTCATCAGGCGTCCTCCTTCACCAGTCCGACGAAGATTTCCTCGAGCGAGCTTTGTCTTGTCTGTACGTCCCGCACGTTCAGCCCGGCCGCGGCCAGATCTGACAGCAGGCGGGTGATGCCGGTGCGCTCGGCCTGGCTGTCGTAGACATAGGTCAGCACGCTGCCGTCGCCGTTTCGCTCGAGATTGTAGCCCGCAAGCGTGTCGGGCAAGGCAGCGGCAGGTTCCTGCAGTTCGATCAGCATTTCCTTGCGCCCCATGCGCGCCATCAGCGCGGCCTTGTCCTCGACCAGCAGCAGATTTCCCTGGCTGATCACACCCACGCGGTCGGCGATGGCCTCGGCCTCTTCGATGTAGTGGGTGGTCAGGATGATCGTCACGCCCTCGGCGCGCAGGTCCTCGACGATGCGCCACATGTCCTTGCGCAGTTCCACGTCGACCCCGGCGGTGGGCTCGTCCAGGAACAGCACGCGCGGGTCGTGGCTGAGCGCCTTGGCGATCAGCACGCGGCGCTTCATGCCGCCGGACAGCTCGTTGACCTGCGCATCGCGCTTTTCCCAAAGCGAGAGGTTGCGCAGAATCGACTCGATCCGCGCAGGATCGGGGGCCTTGCCGAACAGGCCGCGCGTATAGGCGACCGTGTCGGCCACCTTCGAAAACGGCTCCAGCGCCACTTCCTGCGGTACAAGGCCAATGGCCGAACGGGCGGCGCGGAAGTCCTTGATGATGTCGTGCCCCGCCACGGTGACCGTGCCTGAGGTGGGGTTGGTGATGCCGCAGATGACCGAGATCATCGTGGTTTTGCCCGCCCCGTTGGGGCCGAGCAGTGCGAGGATCTCTCCGTCTTCGATCTGCAGGTTGACGCCTTTCAGCGCCTGATGACCCGAGCCATAGGTCTTGGTCAGGTCGCGGATGTCTACGATTGCCGTCATGGAAATGCCCCGCGAAGGTTTCTGCCGCACCCTAGCGGGGCGGGCGCGGGTGGCAATGCTCAACATCACCCTCCTGACAGGACGCTGTCAGGAGGGTCTGCTTGTCAGTAGCCGCCCGAAGCTGTGATGGCCTGTTTCAGCGAGACATAGGCCCAGGTGTCCCGGTCGCCGCGAGCACGGATCTCGGCCAATTGCGCGCGGGCGCCGTCCATATCGCCCAACTCGGCAAGGCCCTGGCCCATGTAGGATCGGGCGAGGATGTAGTCCGGGTCGATCTCGAGCGCGCGGCGATAGAAAGTCATTGCAGCGTCGAGGTCGCCCGTCTTGCGGTGCACAAAGCCCTTGTAGTTCAGGATCCGCGGATCCTCTGGGTTGTCGGCGGCGGCAAGCACGATATTCGCCTCGTCATAGCGGCCTGCATGGGCCAGCTCGCGCGCCGCGCGGTAGCGCACGTCGTCATCGAGGCTGCTGCTGTCGGCCTTCACGCAGGCGCCGGACTTGTCATCCCAGACCTGGCCTTCGGCGCATTCGGTCGTCGTTTCGGTGGGCTCTGGCGGATCACTGTCGTCCGCGCCCACGGCCAGTACGGCGGAGGCGAAAAAGCTGAGCGCGGCGGCGGTCAGGCCGCGGGGCAGGGTGGTCATCAGACGTCCTCCGGCAAGTGTTCACCTGTGAGCTTTACCAGAGTAGTACGACGGAACCGTGCCTCGGGTTCAGAAATCTGTCTTCGCGCCGCCTTCGGCCTTGCGGTGGGCGATGAAATCGTCCAGCGCCTCGCGCTTGTCCTGGTCCATCGGCGGCGGTTCGAACTCGGCCAGCATTTTTTTCCAGACCGTATTCGCGCGCTCGGCCGTCCAGGCGCCACCCGCCTCGCTCCATGCCTCGAAATTGCGCCAGTCGCTGAGGAACGGGGCGTAGAAAGCGGTCGAATAGCGCTCTTGCGTGTGGCTTGCGCCGATGAAATGCCCGGTGGGGCCGACCTCCCTGATCGCGTCGAGCGCCAGCGCCTCGGGCGAGGTGTCGACCAGCGTGGGCTCGAAATAGCGCTGGATCTGCTGGATCGCTTCGCAGTCCATGACCAGTTTCTCATAGCTGGCGATCAGCCCGCCCTCCAGCCAGCCTGCGCCGTGGAAGACGAAGTTGGTCCGCGCCTGCACCGCCGCCCAGAGCGAGTTCATGCTTTCCCACATTGCCTGACCGTCGGGGGCGTTCGAGGCGCAGGCGTTCGAGGCGCGAAGCGGCAGGCCGTAGTAGCGTGCCATCTGCCCGGTCATTTGCGTCGCGCGCATGTACTCGGGCGTGCCGAAGGCGGGTGCGCCGGATTTCATGTCTACGTTCGAAGTGAACGTGCCCATGACGCAGGGCGTGCCGGGATTGATCTGCTGGAACAAGGCGATCGCGGCCAGGCATTCGGCCACCGACTGTACGACCGCGCCTGCCATGGTCACCGGCGCCATCGCACCCGCCAGAGTGAACGGCGTGACGATCACCGGCTGGCCGCGCCGTGCGAAACGCATAGCGCCATCCAGCATCGGCCAGTCGTGTTTCAGCGGCGAGGAGGAGTTGATGTTGGTGTAGAGCCGCGGGATCGCGAAGAATTCGTCCTCGGGCAGGCCGGTGGCAAGACGGGCCATCTCCATCACGTCCTCGACCCGCTCGGGGCCTAAGGAATAGGCGTGGCAGACCTTGTCGGTCAGGGTCAGTGCGGAATGGAGGCAGTCCAGGTGCCGTGTCGAGGCGTGCAGGTCCACCGGCTCGACCGGGTAACCGCCAGCCACGTGCAGGCAATTGAAGTACTGCGTCAGCTTGGTGAGGTCGCGGAAGCTGTCGAAATCGCCAACGCGGCGTCCCCGGTCCAGGTCCATCACGTTGGGCGGCGAGGCCACTGCCGAGAACACCATGTGCCGCCCGCCTATATGGATCGCCCGGTCCGGGTTGCGCGGCGTGATGGTGAATTCCTCTGGCGCGAGGGCGATCTTCTCCATCACCCAGGCGCGGTCCATCCGGACGGTATAGCCGCCGGGTTCTACCGTGCAGCCAGCGTCTGCCAGGATCTTGCGCGCTTCGGGGTGCAGGAAGTCGATGCCGATTTCCTCGAGCACGCGCATTGCGGCATCGTGGATCGCCTCGACGCCCTCGGGCGATAGCGGTTCGGTCGGGTGGTCTGTGTTGACCGGAATCCGCCAGTCGATCTGGGCGATGGCGCGGCTGTCCGTTCGGCGCTTGTTCGATGCGCGACCACCTGTGCGATGGCCTCTTCGGTCCGACATGGGGTCCTCTCGGCTGCGGGTGGGTCCAGTCAATCCGCCATCCGGACCCCGGTCAGCCCCGTTTGCGACGGTCCAGTGCCGGTTTTCTGCCTTTCCAGCCAACCGGGCAAGCCGGCAATCGAGGGCAGGACCACCTCGGCATGGGGGGCAAGCACCTCGGCGGGGGCCGAGCCGGTCAGCACTGCGACCGCCCGCATTCCCGCGGCGCGCGCCGCATCCAGATCATGCAGGCTGTCGCCGACCATCACGGTCGCGGACGGCGCGATCCCGGTGCTGGCGCTGAACGCAAGCAGCATACCTGGTGCGGGTTTCGAGCCGTGGCCGCTGTCGTAACCGGCAACGAAGTCGAACAAATGCGCGATGCCGGCATCGGCAAGATGCCGGGAAACGGGTGCGAAACCGTCGTTGGTGGCCACGCCCAGGCGGTAGCCCTGTTCGCGCAAGCCTTCCAGCAAAGGCGGAAGAGGCGCGGCGGGGATCTGGGGCGCATCGCCGGTGCGGGTCGTGATGTGGTCCAGCAACGAATCCCGGCCGTGGGCCGGAAGCAGGGGCAGCAGCACAGGCATCCAGTCCTCGACCGTGCCGGCCACGAAGGGGCTGTCGGGCAAGTGGCGTTGGGCGTCCAGATCGAACCGCATCGCTTGGGCCAGCGCGTCGGCGTGGTCGGCGTCACGGGCCAGCCCGCGGATGAAACCCGCCGTCCACGGCCCCCAGGTCAGCCCGAAGTCGAACAGGGTCCCGTCCTTGTCGAACAGGACCGCCTGAATACTGCTCATCTGTCTGCCTTTCCGGGCGGTTATCCGGACCGCCCCGCAAGGGGTGTAGCCCCCGGGACGGGCAGGCGTCCACCCCTCCATTCCCTCGGTCCTGCCGTCCCGCCGGGGCGCGGCGATTGCCTTTGGCGCCAGACGGGTTAACCTGCGCGGCGTTATCGGACCACATGCGCGGGACAGGCGATGGAAAGGTCTTCCACGAGTTCGGTCGTCAGGCCGCAGACGCGCGAGCGGCGTCCGCGCGCCCGTCGGTCGGAGTATGCAAGCTTTCGCCAGATGACCACACGCTGGCGGGACAATGACGTTTACGGTCACGTCAATAACGTCGTCTACTTCGAGTTCGTGGACAGTTCCGTGAACCGCTGGCTGATCGAAGAGGGCGGGCTGGACATCCCCTCCGGCCCGGTGATCGGCCTGGTCGTCGAAAGTGCCTGCGTCTACCACGACGCATTGGCCTATCCCGACAGGGTGGAGACGGGACTTCGCGTTTCGCGGATCGGGAATTCCTCGGTCCAGTACGAGGTGGGGATCTTCCGTGCGGGCGAGGATACTGCCGTCGCCGAGGCACGGTTCACCCACGTTTACGTGGATCGCGACACCCGTCGCCCGGTTCCGCTGCCAGACGGCCTTCGTACGGAGCTGCGCACGCTGAGGCGGGACTAGGCGACTAGGTCCAGTGGGGCAGGTCGCCGCCGGGCAGGGAAGCACGGGCGCGCAGTACGTCTTCGGGGCGACAGGGCATCTGGGCCGCGAATTCCTGCACACCCTGGTCGTCCTGCAGCAGGAAATCCAGAACGAATCCCAAGAATGCCGGATCGGCCGCGCGCTGGCGCAGGTCATCGACCGAAGCACCGCTGGCGCCCAGGAAAGCGCCCGCCCGGTCCGGTTCGGCTGCGATCCAGCCAAGCGCAGCAACGGCGATCGTTTCTGCCTGCTCGGCTGACATGGACGTTTGCATGGTGCGGTGAACTCCGGGCTCGGAAAGACTTCGTTAACTGACACCGGCTTAGGATCGGAGGCGTCGGCAGAACGCCGGCGGCGGCTATGGGCCGATCAACTCCGAAGGCGGCGACATGTCTGGGCGTGTTCTTATCATAGATCCGAATCCGGGGAACAGGCTGCTTCTGAAAAGCATGCTCCTGTCCGCCTACTGCGCGGTCGAGACCCTGTCCGATGCCGGTGTCGCGGATGCGGCGGTCCGTGCCACCGGGGCCGACCTGGTGTTCCTGGAATGGGGGGCAGAGGGGGCCGACGACCTTCTGGCCGACATCAAGCGATCCGCGCCGACCGCCCATCTGCCGGTGATAGTCACCTTGCCCCCCAACATGCGGGACGAAGCGGTTGTAACCGCGGCTTTCCGCGCCGGTGCCGATGACGTGCTGCCCCGGCCGTATTCAGAGATCGCGCTGCACGCGCGCATTCGGATGTTCCTGCGGCTGAAGCGGATGCATGACGAACTGGCGCTACGCGACGATACTGCCGACCTGTTCGCGACTTGCGGTGGCATGGCAGAGCCGCGCAACCAGTGGCCGGGCCCACCCGCGCCGCTGGTGATCCTGGACCCAGAGCCAAGGGTTCTGGCAGGGTTTGGTGGGCGGCTGACAAGCAGCCTGCCGCGCCCCGTTCTGCGTTGCGGTTCGCTGGCCGAGGCACTGTCGGCCTGTGCCGCGCAACCGGTGGCCGCCGTGTTGGCCGGGATGACGGCCTCCCGCCCCGCTGAAGTGGGGCTGCGGCTGATCGGGAACATGCAGGCAGACCCGGCGCTGCGGCATACACCCGTGCTGGCCGTTGTTCCGGGTGGCGACGAGGTGCTGGCCAGCCGGGCGATGGATATGGGCGCGGCGGATTTTGTCTCGCCTGATGTGCCGGTTGCTGAACTGGTATCGCGCATCGACGCGTTGGACCGGCGGCGGCTGTTGTCGGACAAGCTGCGTGACTCGGTCCGGTCGGGCATGAGGATGGCGATAACCGATCCGTTGACCGGGCTCTACAACCGGCATTACGCCGACCGCCACGTGCCCCGGCTGATCGAACGGTCCGAGCGGGACGCACGGGCGTTCACGCTGATGATCCTGGACCTCGACAATTTCAAGGCGATCAACGACCGTTATGGTCACGCCTGCGGCGACACGGTGCTGCGCGCGGTGGCAGACCGGCTGCGCAACAACGTGCGCAGCGCCGACCTTGTCGCGCGCCATGGCGGAGAGGAATTCCTGATCGCCCTGCCGGACACCGCGCCGCAGACCGGGGTGAAGGCGGCCGAACGGTTGCGCAGCGCGATCTCGTCGATGTCGATCCGCCCGGCGCCGGGGCTGCCGCCGCTGTTGGTCACGGTAAGTGTTGGGGCTGCAGTGGCAATGCCGGGTCGCAGCCGAAGCTTTGAGGCGCTTCGCGAGGATGCGGACAGGGCATTGTACGAATCCAAGCAGGCCGGACGCAACCGCGTGCATTTCGCAGACCAGGCGGCCTAGACAGCAGGCGGGTGAGAAAAATCCACGAACGGGAGAGGCAGCCGTTATCATGGTGAAGGCTGCCGATGGGGCCGGTTTCCTGCGACGCGCGATGCTATTTCAGGGGCAGCCGGCGGATCCCGGACGTCTTCGGAATTCCCTGCCCCGGGGCGCCTGAACGGCAGGCGAGACCCGGCGCAGGGCGCAGATGGTCAGCCGCGCTCGCGGTTCTTGTCCTTTTCCTTGTGGTAGCGCGGGCGCTTGAGCTGCTCTTCGAAGGCGGCGGCGAACTGGGCGCGGGCCTCGGGGGACATTTGGGCGATGTGGCGGACCAGCATGTCGCGGTTGCGACTGCTGAACTGCTGCCACCGTCCGGCCTGCTCGTCCAACACGCTGCTGACCGCCTCGGGCGAGAACGGTTCGGCCCGCACCGCGGCGATGAACGCCATGTGCGATTCCTGCAGCATGCGCCGAGTCTCGCGGATCTCGTCGCGGCGCCCGCGCAGGTCCCGGCGCAGCGCGTCGCGCTCTGCCTCGGGCATGGCTTCGCTGATCGCGCGGAACCCGTCGATCGGAAGAAACAGTGGCCGATCGCGATCGGGACCGCGCAGCAGCGCACCGCCGACGATGCCCACTACCGCCAGGTTGGCGGCAAGCGAGACGATCAGGGTGATCTTGGCCCAGCGCGGCATGCGGCGGGCCGTGGTTTCAGTGGGCTCGGTCACAGTCCGGCCTCCTCGGCGAAGGCCAGAAGCGGTTCGGCCAGTTGATTGTCGGTCGCATAGGCGACATCGCCCCCGGACAGGCGCGGCGACAGTCCGGCCGGGTCAAGATAGCCCACCGTCAGTCCCGCGACAGTCGCGCCGGCCAGTGTCGCGCCGCCGATCCAGCCGCCGATTGCGGCCAGAATCACCCGCGCCCCGCCGCGACGGCGGCGCGACGGCGTCGGAGCCTCAGCCGGCATTTCCGCCAGCGCATCGGCCATCAGGCTTTCCATGAAGGCCGGGCGCGGCGGCGACTCGACGTCGCGCAACTCGGCAAAGGCCGCATCCAGATCGATCCCTTCGGGCGGGGTGCGGTCAGGTCTGAAGGTCATGTTCATTTCACCCCTCGTTATAGCTCAGTTCAGCGCCGGCAAGCAGTTCTCGCAGGCGTCGCCTGCCGCGTGCCTGTAGGCTTTCGACGGCATCCACGGTCAGTCCCATGATCTCGGCGATCTCGGGATTCGGCCGCTCTTCCAGGTGGCGCAGCGTCACGGCCAGCCGCTGGCGCTCTGGCAACTCGGCCAATGCGTGCTCCAGCGCCGACACCCGTTGCCCCTCTATCAGGCCGGCGACCGCGCCAGGGCGCTCGTCGGGTGGGTCGTGTCCTTCGGGCAGCGGCTGGGTCCGTACCTTTCTCAGCCGGTCGGTGCACAGGTTCGCCACCACCCGGTAAAGCCAGGTCGAGATCCGCGCCTCGCCCGCACGCCATTCCGGCGCGATGCGCCACAGCCGCAGCATCGCCTCTTGCGCGATTTCCTCAGCCTCGGCGGCGTTGCCGAGCATGCGCCGGGCAAGCGCCAACGCTCGCGGCGCGTGGGTTTCAATCAGCGTTCGCGCGGCGCGGGCGTCGCCAGCCGCATAGGCGGCAAGCAGCGCGGCATCGCGCTCGCGTTCGGATGTGGTTTCGCCGGTCATCAGCCGAAGGTAACCACCGGTCCCGACATCCGCCAGTGGCGCATCGCACCTGGCCTGCCGTCCTGTCGCACCGCTGCAGTGCCTGCTGTTGCGCCCATCGCGCATCCTTTCGAGCGTTGCCGTCGTCATTGTTCCTGAAACGCATGGCCCGGCGATTTCCGTCGCAGGAATTTGCGACATCGCGCCGCAAGGCAGCTTGGCGCAGGGCGTAGCGGCGGCCGGGGCACTATATTCTGTTGGATAACGGAGAAACCGATGCGTGATTTCATGAACGAGGAAGCCATGCCGGAGCAGGCAAGCGAGCGAGACACCCGTACCGCCGTGCTGCGCGGCTGGAAGCGGAAGTGCCCCAATTGCGGGGCGGGGCCGTTGATGTCCGGCTATCTGAAAGTGCAGGACCATTGCGCCGTCTGTGGCGAGGATCTGCACCACCACCGCGCTGACGACGGCCCGGCCTGGGCGACGATCCTGATCACCGGCCACATCCTGGCGCCACTGATGATCGCGATCTACATGGCCTGGCGCCCCGAGGCGTGGGAAATGGCGACGGGGTTCTCGCTGGTCTTCACTGTGATGGCGCTGTTCCTGCTGCCGCGCCTGAAGGGCATGTTCGTCGGGTTCCAGTGGGCCCGGCGGATGCACGGCTTCGCCGACGCCGACTGAACGCTGGACAAACCGGGGCCGGGGGCGGAAGGATCGGCGGAATGATTGCCGATGATCTTTCCCCCGCGGCCGAAGGCCCGCCCATCCGCGATGCTGCGACCATCGTCCTTGTCCGTCGGGACTGGGGGGCGCCACGCGTCCTGATGGGGCAGCGCGGGGCTGGCGCCGTCTTCATGCCTGGCAAGTTCGTCTTTCCCGGTGGCCGCGTCGACCGGGAGGATGCGGCGGTACCGTTGGGGCGCCCTGTTCCCGCGAAGGTCGCTGAAAAGCTGAGGGCCGACAGTGTCGCGCCGCCGGAATCCCTGGCCGCCGCGGCGATCCGCGAACTGTGGGAGGAGGCCGGCCTGCGCTTGGCGGCCCCGGCCCCGGACCATTACGTGCCAGCCCCGGGGTGGGATTCTTTCTGCGATCCCGGTGTCGCGCCCGACGCTGCGGCGCTGGACTTCTTTTTCCGCGCGGTGACGCCGCCGGGGCGACCGCGCCGGTTCGATGCGCGGTTCTTCCTGTGCCGG